>JAAYHO010000398.1 GCA_012735335.1 Gammaproteobacteria bacterium | reverse complement strand
TGGTTATCCGGGTGGCGCCTGAGTTTTCTCGGTATTGCCACCCCTCAGCCACTGGCCATGATTGAACGCCGGATGGGGCCGCTACGCCGCGAGGCCTGGCTGATTACCGAATACTGCGCCGGTGATAACCTGCTGCAGCGATTGGGGGCGTCGGGTGATGAGCTACCTGAACAGTCCACAGCCGACGCCTTGCTGCAGGTCTTCAATCAGCTCCATCAGGCACGCATCAGTCACGGCGACTGCAAAGCGACCAACCTGTTATGGCATGGTCATCAAGTCTACCTGATCGACCTGGACGCCATGCAGGCCCATGGTGATGAGTCGGGTTGGCGCAAGGGCTGGGCCAGAGACAGGGCGCGCTTTATACGCAACTGGCGAGCTGACAGCGCGCTGGCAGAATGGCTTGAACGGGCGCTGCCCCGTTAGCACATAACCACGAAAGGGGCATTACGACCGAAAAGGCATAGCCAAGCGTATTAGGTGTAGAATCCCCCTTATTTTTCACTGTTTCTGAGAGGCAAAAACCGTGGCATTGACCATCCTCGGACTTTCCTGCGCATTGAGCCATGATCCATCTGCTGCCCTGTATATCGATGGCAAGCTGGTAGCTGCTGTGGAAGAGGAGCGTTTCGTTCGGGACAAACATGCAAAAAATCGCATGCCTTACGAGTCAGCCAAGTTCTGTCTGGAACAGGCTGGAATCAAGCCGGAAGATGTCGATATCGTCGCCATTCCCTTTGCCCCCATCAATATTTTTGAGAAAGCTCGTTGGCACTATGCCAAGCGCTACTGGTACGCCCCGGACCGTTCGCTGGACGCCATCTTCATGGGCAACCGTCGCTACTATCGTTACAGGAAACGCATCCAATGGTGTTTGCAGCAGCTGGGCTTTGATCTGAAGAAGGTCAAGATCGAGCCCGTTGAGCATCACCTGGCCCACGCCTCCAGTGCCTATCACTGCTCCGGTTTCAAGGAAAAGACCGCAATCCTCGGGATCGATGGCAAGGGTGAATACGCCACCACCTTCTTCGGCTACGGCGAGAACGGCAAGATCCACAAGATCAAGGAGTTCTACGACCCCGACTCCCTCGGTGGTCTGTATGGGGCCATCACCGAATACCTGGGCTTCGACATGCTCGATGGCGAGTTCAAGGTCATGGGCATGGCACCCTACGGTGACCCGAGCAAGTATGACTTCTCTCGGTTGGCCAAGTTTGAAAACGGCGAGCTGACCATCAACACCGACTACGCCAACGTCATCGGCTTCCGGCGCTACAAGGAAAAGGGCAAGGGCTACTACTTCTCGCCGAAGCTGATCGAATGGCTCGGCCCCAAGCGTGAAGGCGACGTGGCGGATGATCACTACATCCACTATGCAGCCAGCATCCAGGCCCTGTTCGAGAAGATCGCGCTGGAGATGATGGATTACTACCTGGGCGACATCATCCGGGAAACCGGCAAGATCGCCTTTGCCGGCGGCTGCGCCCTGAACGTCAAGCTCAACCAGAAGATCATCGCCCGGGATGAGGTCAAGGAACTGTTCGTCCAGCCCGCAGCCAGCGATGCGGGCACCGCCGTCGGCGCCGCTGCCTATGTCTCGGTGCAGAACGGCGTACCGGTGGAGAAGATGGAGCACGTCTATCTCGGCCCCAGCTACAGCAACGAAGACATCATCGCGGCCTGCGCCCGTCACCCCAATCAGCCCGAGTGGCAGAAGATCGACAATGTGCCCGAGCATATCGCTCAGCTCATGGTCGAAGGTAACCCTATCGCCTGGTTCCAGGGCCGCATGGAGTTCGGCCCGCGCGCGCTGGGTGGTCGCTCCATCATTGGCTGCCCAAGCGTGCCGGGCGTGGCTGACCGTATCAACGCGCAGATCAAATTCCGTGAGCGCTGGAGGCCATTCTGCCCATCCATGCTCGACACAGTTGCCCCGCAGATGCTCAAGGTCGACCATCCCAGCCCTTTCATGACCTTCACCTTCGAGGTCAAGGAAGGATGGGAAAAGCGGGTACCTGAAGTGGTACACGAAGACGGCACCTCCCGTGCTCAGGTGCTGGAGCGTCGACACAATACGCGCTGGTATGATCTGATGGTTGAATTGGAAAAGCTCACCGGCAACGGCGTATCGCTGAATACTTCGCTCAACCGTCGGGGCGAGCCGATGGTGTGCTCGCCCACCGATGCGCTGAACATGTTCTATGGCTCGGATTTGCAGTATCTGATCATGGAAGATGTGTTGGTGGTAAAAACACCGGTGCCCCAGGGTGACGAGAATCTGGCTGCGCAGCCCTGAGGATAGGTCATGAAAATCGCAATGGTGCTGAATTTCTATTTCCCCTATGGGGGGTTGCAGAGAGACTTTGCACGCATTGCACGCAAAGCTATCGAGCGCGGCCACGAGGTGGTTGCGCTGGTGGAGGATTGGCAGGGACCGGCGCTGGAGGGAGTGGAAATACGCCGGCTGGCCATGCCGTCCCTGAGTAATCATGCGCGGATTCGGCGCTTCTCCAGAGCGATTGCCGATATTCGGGAAACAGCAGAGTTCGACTGTATTCTCGGTTTCAATCGGTTGGCCGGTCTGCATGTGTATTTCGCAGCTGACAGCTGTTTCGCTGCACGTCTGCGGGGGGGGCGGCGGATTCTGGCGTTGCTCCCTCGATACGCGACCTACCTGCGTCTTGAGCGCAATATTGCTGCTCAGGATGGCCCGCTGATCCTGTTTCTGAATGATGACCAGCTGCAGCAATACCAGCAGCACTACAGTTTGTCCCCTGAGCGCTACAGGGTTTTGCCTCCGGGAATAGAAACTGACCGGAGGCGACCGCCGGATCATGCCACCTTGCGGCAAGGCATTAGGCACCAGCTCGGTCTTGATGAGCAGAACAAGCTGCTGTTGTTTCTTGGCTCCGGGTTTCGCATCAAGGGACTGGACAGAGCCCTCAAGGCTTTCGCCGTACAGGACAGCCATGTCCACCTGATGATCGCCGGAAATGATGATGCGAAAGCCTATATGGAAGGGTTACCTGCTGAGTTGATCCAGCGCATTCATTTATTGGGTGCCAGAGATGACGTACCGGCACTGATGCAGGCTGCCGATCTACTGCTGCATCCGGCCTATCGGGAGTCGGCTGGTATGGTGTTATTGGAGGCAACGGTGGCCGGGTTGCCGGTGCTGGTTACCGATACCTGCGGATATTCAGGGTTCATTCAGGAGGCTGGTTCCGGAGTCGTGCTGGCGTCGCCCTTCAAGCAGGAGCAGCTGGATAGAACACTACGGAGCATGCTGGACAGTGTGCCGGGTACATGGCAGCAGTGTGGTCTGGAGTACGCCGAGAACCCGGAGCTGTATCGCTTGCCAGAGGTGGTAGTAGAGCATCTTGAGCATGCAATTGAAGGGCGAGATGGGGAGAGGGGCGAGTGAAGAAAGCCATAAAGCTGCACTGGGCCAGCTCCAAACCCAACTTCGGGGACTGCCTGTCTCCGTTGATTGTGGAATGTGTTTCGGGCTGTAAAGTCGTCCATGCGGCACCCACCGACTGCGATCTGGTTGCCATAGGCAGTCTCCTGCAGCGGATCAGAAATCACTGGTGGAATCGTCGTATCCACATATGGGGCACAGGATTTATCGAAGAGGGAAAATCAACCGGCTCCCGGCATTATATCCACGCCGTACGCGGGCCGCTTTCTGCCGCCAGGCTGGAGTCGGACGTCAAGGTCTACGGTGACCCCGGGCTGCTGGCTGCTCTGCTGCTGGATGGAAAGGTGATAGCCAAGAAGTTTCAGATTTCCATTTTGGCGCATTACAAGGATAAGGACTCTGCCGAGCTGAGAAGGCTGCTGGAGTTATACCCTGATGCGCATCTGATAGATGTTTTTTCTGATCCAATAGAGGTTCTGTCGGGTATTGCCGCCTCTCATCTGGTGTTGTCATCAGCCATGCATGGTCTGATTGCAGCAGACGCACTGGGTGTTCCGAATGTGCGTTTGGTCCTGTCGGGGAATCTGCGGGGTGGTGACTACAAATTCATTGATTATTATCGCGGAATCAATACAGTGCCGCTGCCTGTACCTGACCTGGGCCGTGCCCGTTTCGAGGAGTTGGTGGATGGCTACTCCAGGCCCGAACTGGACACTGTCAAGCAGGGGCTGCTTGCCTCGTTTCCCGATATCTGATGTATAGCTGATGGAAATACATACCTTGAGGAGCAGGCTGGTAACACGGCTGAGCAGGAGTCCGGCAGGCGTTACCTTCCTGCTCAGTCTGCTGCTTTCCCTGATTGCAACGCTGAATGCCGGTACGGTAGGCAGTGATGCGGCACTCTATCTGGACATTGCGCAGATTTTTACTGAAGAGGGGTGGCAGGCCACTTACCGGCAATTCGACTGGCCATGGTTCTCCATTCTGCTGGCCGTATTGCATGGGGTGACGCATATCCCCCTTGAACTGCTTGCCTATGGGGTTTGTGCACTGCTGATGGCGGGCGCCTGTGCCCTGATGGTGAGGTTCCTTGCGGGCAGGGTGCCGGAACTGGGGTGGTGGGCCTGTCTGGTCGTGCTCAGCGTGCCTGCCTTCAACGACTATCGTGGGGAAATACTTCGCGAGTACGGCTACTGGTTTTTTGCTGTTCTGGCACTCACGCTCTGTGCGTCCTGGGCTGAGCGCAGAGGCTGGCTCAGGGTGGCCGCTGTGTATGCTGCGATCATGGCCGCCATGCTGTTCCGGCTTGAAGCGCTGTTTCTGGCGGTGGCTGTGTGTACCTGGCAGTTGCTTTCCATCCGATGCCTGGATGATCTGCGGCGGGCTGCGGAGCTGCTGTTCTTTCCGCTGGCAGGCAGTGTTCTGGCGCTGCTGCTGTATATGCTTTTCGCCGAAGCTGCGGACTTGCCCCGGGTCAGCAACTTCCTGATGCTTCTCAATCCTGGCGAGTTGTTTGAATCACTTCAGCAAATGTCTGCACAATTTGCCGACAGCATGATCAGCAGGCACTCCCGCGAGGATGCTGGCAAGATCGTCCTTTTCGGCGTTATCGCTACCCTGCTGTTCAAGTTCTGGCAGGGGCTGGGACCCTTCGCCGTACTGATCTTCTATCGACAGGGTCTCGGGCAGATCATCGGTCGTTTTCAGCCCTTTGGCTGGGCTTGTTTCTTCTATTTCATCGTTCTTGTGTTGTTCTTCCTCCAGACTCAGTTTGTCAGTGGTCGTTATATCAGCATGCTGGGTTGGTTGGCTGTGCCATTCGTGGCGTTTCTGGCAATGACGTTTGCCCACCGTTACCCCAGATCCAGCAAGGTGTTGGCTGTTGTGAGTGTGCTGGTCATGCTGGCCAATGTCGTTTCCCTGAGCCCGACGAAGACGCACTACAAGGACGGTGCCCAGTGGGTGGCAGAGCACGTTCCTCCGAGTGCCGCCGTCTACTTTCAGGAGCGGAGAATGTACTACTATGCGGGGCGGCGAATCGAGCCGGTTCTCCCGGTGGATCAGGTCATTGGATCAGCTGCATCGGGATTTGACTATTTTGTCCTGGAGTTCGCGGCAGCGGATCCCCGACTGGCAGATTTCCTGACCAGAGAGCGGCTGCATGCGCTGATATCGTTCGAGAACAGTGGCGGGGAAGTAGTTACCATTTTTGCGCGAAGCCATCGCTGACCTGTTGTCTTGATGCCTATCGGTTGTTGAATCTGAACAGGCTGCTTACGTTCGGATTCACCATCCCCCAGTCGCTTTCATACCTCAGCAGGTGCTGGTAATTCCTGTCGCGCATCCGCCGGGACAGCGGCCTGCCCAGGCAACGCATATCCGAGATATCGATCAGCCCCAGCTCGTTGTCCGGCGTCAGGATGATGTTGCCCATATGCAGCGAGCGAAAGTACACGCCGAGCTCATGCAGGTGGGTAATGAACTCTGCCAGTCGGGCAAAGAGCTCCAGTTGGTCGAGGCCGGCATCGTCCCGTAGCAGGTGGCGTAGAGTTTCACCGGCCAGAGGTTCATAGTGCACTACGGAGCGGTATGGATCATGCAGACGATAAAGCTGGATCACCTTCGGGCAGGGTATGCCGAGCTTCTGCAGCTGCGCAGCATTATCGGCAAAGCGTCTGGCCGGTGGGTAGAAAGCTGTCTTGGACAGCCAGCTCTTGCGCCGAAACAGCTTGAGGAAGGTGCCGTCGGCCAGGCGCAGTACCTTCTCGCCGTGATCATCCTGTTCCAATACGTCGGCGTTCTCCCGCCATGCTGCGTATTGTTCCCCGCTGAGCTGCTGCATTGCTGCTTTCCTGAAATAAAACTGTAGTTTAGCCTAGCCGGCGCGAGGACTTCCTGAACGAAACCTGTCGCTCTGGCAAATACCTGCCTGATGTGATGCTGATGCTGTCAGGAGCAACCGGGTTTTCACGTCGGTGTTGAGCATGGCCTGTGATAAACTCCGGTGCTGATTCACTGTCGCGAAGTGCTTATGTCGGATCCACAGAAAGAAAGTTTTGTCCGCTCCAGTGCGCGCATCTATCTGCGTCTGCTTGGGTACGTCAAGCCCTACTGGCTGCCCTTTGCCATCAGCATCTTCGGCTTCATGATCTTCGCCTCCAGCCAGCCGGCCATGGCTGCCATGCTGAAGTATTTCGTTGATGGGCTGACCGAGGGGAGCGGGGCGCAGTTTCTGGGTGTGCCGCTGATCTGGGGCTTTCCACTGTTCATCATTCTGGTGGCCTTGTATCAGGGGGTTGGCTCCTTTCTGGGTAATTACTATCTCGCCCGGGTGTCTCTGGGGGTGGTGCATGATCTGCGTACCGCCCTGTTCGATAACCTGTTGACCCTGCCGAACCGCTACTTCGATAACAACAATTCGGGGCATCTGGTGTCGCGGGTGACCTTCAACGTGACCATGGTCACCTCGGCGGCTACCGATGCGATCAAGGTGGTGTTCCGTGAGGGCATGACGGTCATCTTCCTGTTTGGCTACCTGCTGTGGATGAACTGGAAGCTGACGTTGGTATTGATTGCGTTGTTACCGCTGATCGGTCTGATGGTCAACAGTGCCAGCAAGAAGTTCCGCAAGCAGAGCAAGAAGATTCAGACGGCGATGGGTGACGTTACCCATGTGACTTCGGAAACCATCACCAACTATAGAGTGGTGCGCAGCTTCGGTGGTGAGACCTACGAGAGCAACCGGTTCCACAACGCCAGTGAGAACAACCGGCTGCGGGGCCTGAAAATGGTGCGTACCGGTGCTGTGTTCACCCCCATGCTGCAATTGGCCACATTCAGCGCCATGGCCGCTGTCATGTTCCTGGTCCTGTTCATGCGTGGCGAGGCAACAGTGGGTGACCTGGTGGCCTATATCACCGCTGCCGGCCTGCTGCCCAAACCCATCCGGCAACTCTCCGAAGTCAGCGCCAATATCCAGAAGGGTATTGCCGCCGCCGAGAGCATCTTCGAGCAGCTGGATGAGGAGCCGGAGCAGGATACCGGTACCATCGAGCGGGATCGGGTGAGCGGTTGGATTGAAGTGAACAACCTGACGTTCCGCTATCCCGGTTCCGACAAGCCGGTGCTGCAGGATATCAGTTTCACCGTCGAGCCCGGTCAGATGGTGGCTCTGGTTGGTCGCTCGGGAAGTGGCAAGTCCACCCTGGCCAATCTGATCCCCCGTTTCTACACCCATGATCAGGGGCAGATTCTGGTGGATGGGGTGGCGATCGAGCGGTATCGCCTGCGTAATCTGCGGCGCCATATTGCGCTGGTCACCCAGCATGTGACGCTGTTCAACGACACCGTGGCCAATAATATTGCCTATGGCGATCTGGCCGGTGCGCCAAGAGAGCATGTTATCGCCGCCGCCGAGGCGGCTTACGCCCGGGAGTTCATCGAGCAGCTGCCAGAAGGGTTCGATACCCTGGTGGGCGAAAATGGCGTGCTGTTATCCGGTGGTCAGCGTCAGCGTCTGGCGATTGCCCGGGCGCTGTTGCGCGACGCGCCGATCCTGATCCTGGATGAAGCCACCTCAGCTCTGGATACCGAGTCCGAACGACATATCCAGGCCGCGCTGGACACGGTGATGGAAGGCCGTACTGCGCTGGTGATTGCGCACCGTCTGTCCACCATTGAAAAGGCCGATATCATCATGGTCATGGACCAGGGCCGGATCGTGGAGCGTGGCAGCCACGCGGAGCTGCTGGCACTTGATGGTTACTATGCCCGGCTGCACAGCATGCAGTTCGAGGAAACAGCGCCCGGCAAGGGGTTGATGGAGCCTTAACTTTCAACCTGCTATGCTTCCACAATTTTCGGGCAGCTGAAACATACCCTGGAGTACCCCTTGACCCTTCTACCCGTAATCATGTGCGGCGGCGCTGGCAGCCGCCTCTGGCCGGTGTCGCGCAAGGCCCATCCCAAGCCGTTCATTGAACTGCCCGATGGCGAAAGCCTGCTCGGAAAGACCTTCCGCCGCACTGTGCAGCTGGGCAATATTGCCGAGGTGCTGACGGTGACCAATCAGGAGCTGTTCTTCAAGACTGAAGACGAGTACAGCCATTACGGCAACGGTGCGCCGGTACGCCTCAGTTACATCCTCGAGCCCAGCGGTCGCAACACCGCGGCAGCGGTCACCGCAGCGGCTCTTTATGCCCGTGCGGCCTACGGCGATGAGGCGGTATTGCTGGTGCTGGCCGCCGATCACCTGATCCGCGATGAAGCCGCCTTTGCCCAGGCCGTACAGGGCGCCGCCGCGCTGGCCGGGGAGGGGCTGCATGCCACCTTCGGTATCAACCCTGTACATCCGGAAACCGGCTTCGGCTATATAGAAGCCGACACCAGCGCGCCGCTGGGGACGGGCTTCAAGGTCCGGCAGTTTGTGGAAAAGCCCAGTCTGGAACGGGCCCAGGGTTACCTGGATGCCGGCAACTACTACTGGAACTCCGGCATGTTCTGTTTTCAGGTAGGCAAGCTGCTGCAGGAAATGCAGCTCTTCGCCCCTGAAGTACTGCAGGCGACCGAGGTCGCCATGGCGCAGGCCAAAAGCGGCACCAGCGCTTCGGCAGGGCAGGTTGTACGCCTGGCCGCCGCCGAGTTCGATCAGGTGCCGGACATTTCCATCGATTACGCGCTGATGGAAAAGTCGCCTTCGGCGGCCGTGGTGCCCTGTGACATCGGCTGGAGCGATATCGGCGCCTGGACCTCGCTGGGTGAGCTGGTCCCGGCGGAT
>JAAYHO010000397.1 GCA_012735335.1 Gammaproteobacteria bacterium | reverse complement strand
TGTAGTGGTCTAATGAAACCGGACACCCACTTAGGCGACAATGCTCGCCATTGAGAGGTGTTCGATGACTAGAAAGCGACGTACGTTTACCCCTGAATTCAAACAAGAAACAGCCAGCCTAGTGCTTGATCAGGGCTACAGCATTGCCCAGGCCTGCACATCCATGGGCGTTGGCGAATCAGCATTGCGCCGCTGGGTTCAGCAGCTCAGCGATGAACGACAAGGTGTCACTCCCAAAGGCAAAGCTATAACGCCGGATCAGCAGCGAATTCAGGAGCTGGAAGAACGGTGCCGACGGCTTGAAATGGAGAAATCCATATTAAAAAAGGCTACCGCTCTCTTGATGTCGGACGACTGGAAACGTACACGCTGATTGACCAGTTGAGAGAGCAGGCCCCGGTCGACATGGTTTGCGCAGCTTTTGGCATCAACCGTTCGTGCTACTACGAACATCGTCAGAGGATACAGCGTGTGGATGCTGAGCGTGTGGCCCTGAGAGCCCGGGTTAACGAGATGTTCAACAAAAGCCGCAGATCCGCAGGCAGTCGCACCATACAGGGCTTGCTGAACGACCAAGGCGTTGAGATCGGTCGCTTCAAGGTGCGCCGGCTGATGGGCGAGTTAGGCTTGGTCTGCAAGCAGCCAGGACCTCACGCCTATAAACGCGCCACAGTGGAGCGGCTGGACATTCCCAACCGGCTGGATCGTGAGTTTGATGTGTCACAGCCTGATCAGGTTTGGTGTGGTGACATTACCTATATCTGGACTGGCCAGCGCTGGAGCTATCTGGCTGCGGTGCTGGACCTGTGTGCCCGTCGCGTGGTCGGCTGGGCGATGTCTGATACGGCAGATGCGGACTTGGTTGTTCAGGCCTTGGATCATGCCTGGGAGCAGCGAGGACGTCCGGAGAAGCTCATGTTCCATTCTGATCAGGGGTCTCAGTATGTCAGCCGCAAGTTCCGGCAAAGGCTTTGGCGCTACCGCATGGTGCAGAGCATGAGTCGCCGAGGCAATTGCTGGGACAACGCGCCAATGGAGCGCCTGTTCCGGAGTCTGAAAACAGAGTGGGTGCCGGCGATGGGCTATCAAAGTCTGGCGGCAGCTCGGAAGGATATCAGCAACTATCTGATGGGGTATTACAACACTGAGCGGCCACATACCTTCAATGGTGGAATCGCTCCGGTGCTGGCGGAAGAAAAACTTAAATCCGTGTCCGGAATCAGTTGACCACTACAGTAGTCACTCGCCATTGCAGCGATGTTCCCGTAGTTCAGCGCGTGGACCCAGTGATCTTCAGACTTCGTCTTGATGAACCGCTCGATCATGCTACCGTCGGCCGACCGCTCCCGAATCTTCTTCGTAGTGGCCAGGTGCGCGAAGACCTCCTCCTTCACATCCTCATTCATCGGGTACCGGATCTCTCCACTGTTGTGCTTGCCCAACAGCTCAGACAGGGTCTTGGTTCGGTCAGCGTTGATCACCCGCCCTTCTTCCTTCTCCTCGTAAATCGCGATCCCTTTGATAGACCTTACGTACACCACTGCCGATATGAACGGCCGCGCATCTACCAACTGGTTCACCAACGTCAGGTCAGGGCCGGCGTCAATGCACATCCTGGTCACCTTGAAGTACGTCACCCGATCCAATACTTTCGGAGTCGCTGGTTGTGCCCGGCTGTTCTCAATCTTCTCTGTGTACACAACATGCGTGTATTTACCCACCTTCGCCAGGACGACGAAGTGGCAGGTCTTACCAACGTCCATCCCTGCCACGGTGGTCACTGTTGCGTATTCCGGCGAGCGTGACCGGTCATTCCGGGCATCGTGACCGGTTTGCACACGGCCATCGCGCTGGAGTGGGTTTTGTACTTTAAGCGGTCACGATAGGTCAACTGCCGCCGGTGTTTCAGCCCTGGTTTTTCTCAGTGATTCCCCCTTCAGATTGAGTCGGTGGGCACCGTGGAGGAGCCGGTCCAGGATGGCGTCGGCCAGCGTGGCGGAGCCGATGTAGTCATGCCAGTGCTCGGTCGGCAGCTGACTGGCTATCAGAGTTGAGCCCCGGCCATGCCGGTCTTCGATGACCTCCATCAGGTCCTGTCGCTGCTGCGCGGTCACCTTCTGCATACCCCAGTCATCCAGGATTAACAGGTCGGTTTTCAGTAGCTGGTTCATCAGCCGGGCGTAGCTGCCATCACCGTGGGCGATGCGCACCTGATCGAACAGCCGTGGCACCCGCAAGTAGCGTACGGACAAGCCTTGCCGGCAAGCCTGGTTACCCAGAGCGCACGCCAGCCAGGTCTTGCCGCAGCCGGTGGGTCCGGTTATGCACAGGTTCAGCGACTGCCTGACCCAGTCGCAGCTGGCCATTTCCGCCATACGAGAGCGCTCCAGTCCGCGCGGGTGGCGATAGTCGATATCTTCAACACAGGACGGCACCCGCAGGTGGGCCGCCTTGAGTAGCCGGTCCAGCCGGCGGTTTTCCCGGTGCAGCACTTCCCGATCCACCAGTAGGGCCAGGCGTTCCTCGAACGCCAAGTCGTGGGTGTCGGGCTGGATGCGCTGTTGCTCCAGGGCATCGCACATGCCGGTTAGTTTCAGTTGGCGCAGGGTATCGAGCGTGTTTTGAGTCAGCATGAGTTTCTCCGGTATCAGTGGTAGTAGTGAGAGCCGCGCACATTGGTGTGGCTGGGCAATTCGGTCATCTCAGTCTCGTCCTCGGATAGGGGCAGAGGCAGCTGATCCAGGCCCTGTTTCAGGATCGACGTAATGCTCTGGTAGCTGGTCGAGTTGATGGCCAGAGCCCGCGCACAGGCCTGCTCCAGACGATCACGGCTGTAGCGACGGCTGAGGTTCAACAGGCCCAGACAGGCGCGGTAACCATGCTCTGGATGGGGGCGGTCCCGGAGCTGCATCTGGACGACCGCCTGCGTGCTGGGGCCGATGTCCTTGCCCCAGTTGAGGAAGCGTCCGGGCGACCAGTTCTTATGGGCCTGATGCGACTTGGGCATGTGCTCGGTCAGGGTGACGAAGCGGTCCTTGCCGTGGCGGGGGTGCAGCGCCACCCGCTGCCCCTTGTGCATGACCTCCACCGCGTTATGGGTTACTCGCACGTCCAGCACCAGACCCACCAGGGCGTGGGGCACGCTGTACAGCCGCTTCTCCACGTCGATGTGGTAGTCGATGCCTGGCCGCGCTTTGCGCCATTCAGCGTAGACGTAAGGGGTTGCCGGCAGCGGTCGCAGGGCTGGCCGGTCAAGACCTTCGAACAGGCTCCGACGGCTCTCGCTCCGCCCTTGGAACGGACGCTGGTTCAGCGGCGGTAACAGGTCGGCAATGGCCTTGTTCAGTTCGGCCAGGGTGAAGAAGGTCTGGTGCCGCAACCGGGCCAGGATCCAGCGCTCGACCAACAGCACGGCGGCTTCGGCTTTTGCCTTGTCCTTGGGCTTGTAGGGTCGTGCAGGCAGCACCGCAGTTCGGTAGTGCGCGGCCAGATCCGCGTAGGTCTCATTGATCGAGGGGGTGTATCGGTCTGCCTTGGTCACGGCAGCCTTGAGGTTGTCCGGCACCAGCAGCTCTGGCACCCCGCCGAAGAAGGCGAACATCCGCTGGTGCGAGGCAATCCAGTCCGGCAGGCGCTGACTCCAGGTGGCCTCGGAGAAAGTGTAGCTGGAGGCCCCCAGCACGGCGACAAAGACCTGTGCCTTGCGGATCTCGCCCGTAGCCCGATCCACCACCGGCACGGTAGGCCCGCAGTAGTCGATAAAGATCTTCTCACCAGCCCGGTGAACCTGACGCATGCTGCGCCGCTGCCGTTCACGCCAGCCCCGGTAGTGATGACAGAACTGGCTGTAACGGTAGGCTTTATCGCCGTGACGCTCCACGTACTCGGCCCAGAGCAGTTGCAGGGTGACCCCCTTGGCCTTGAGCTCCTGATGGACCTGGAAATAGTCCGGCTCGGCAAAGCGTGTGGGTGGTGTTGTGGCCGGGAACAGCAACGCCTCCAGCCGGGACTCGTCAGTGCCCTCAGGCAACGGCCAAGTGACGCCCTGAACCTTAGCCAGGCTGACGTACTTGCCAACCACTCCCTTGGAGATGCCGCAGGCCCGAGCGATGCGCTCATGACTCAGACCTGATTCGTACTTGAGGCGCAAGACCTCGATTATCTGTCGCATGGAAATCCTCGCAACCGGCATCCGCTCTTCCCCGAAGTGAAAAAGAACCGGTATGCCGAATAAAGTTGAAGAATTCCAGCAGGTTGG
>JAAYHO010000396.1 GCA_012735335.1 Gammaproteobacteria bacterium | reverse complement strand
CTGTATTACAGTCTGCCGCACTTCATGCGCCTGCACCAGGACAAGGCGTACTACTACGGCGCCTGCATTATCGGCGTAGGCATGCTGGCGATGATCAGTGTAGGCCTGTTCTATCTGGAAAGCTGGCGCGCCATCGCTCCCCCGGGTGGCTATCAGAACCTGGAAGAACAGCGCCAGGATGAGGGTTTCATCCCGGAACTGGGCCGCCAGGCCCGATAGTATCTGGGTAAAGCAAAGCCGACGGACAGCCCTGGCAGCTGGCGTCGGCTACATGGAGCGGTATCAGCTACGCGCACGCTCGGCGTCGCGCAGCATCTTCACCTGATCATGATTGCGCAGTACGCCGTCATAATGGTGCTGTACCACCTGACGGATATCCTCCGGCAGCGCCTTCTCCAGCGCCTTGTGGTAGCTGCGCTTGGCCACATACTCACCCCGTTCGCACTCGTTCAGAATAGCCTCGTCGTCCTTGCCGGTGATCAGTGACTTGAGGTCAACCCAGCGGCGATGCAGGTCCCCTGCCACACTGGTGCTGTCCTCCGGCTCACCACCCAGACGGATGACGATGGCCTGCAGCTCCTGGGCAGACTGGGCGCATTCTCCGGCGCGCTGGTTGAACAATGTCTTCAGTTCGGGCCGGGAAACATCCTCGGCGCAGACACGGAAGCCCTTTTCACCATCCTTGCAGGTTTCGATCAGGTCGTTCAGGGTGGAAATCACTTCTTTAGTGTCAATGGTCATGAAGTTGCTCCTGCTGATTACGCAAGTGAGTGGTACAACAGATGACCGTGCCGCTTCTGCAGTGGTTCAACCAATTTGCAGGCCATCGGAGCCCGACAAATAAACTGAACGGCGGTTGCGTGGGACCGTCCAAAACAGTGGCAAAGCCACCTGATGAGGATAACCATGATGAACGCCATAGAACTGCTTAAACAGGACCATGACAAGGTCAAGAAGCTGCTGGAAGAGATCAGCGACACTACCGAGCGGGCATTCAAGAAGCGTGCGGAGTTGCTGAGCAAAATCGCCATGGAGCTGGAGGTGCATACAACTCTGGAGGAAGAGGACTTCTATCCCGCGTTCAAGGCAGCCGGCGCCAAGGAAGAGCTGAAGATGTTCCACGAAGCCAAGGAGGAACATCGCGCAGTGGAGGCCCTGGTGTTACCTGACCTGCTCGATACCGACCCTGGCACCGTCGAGTTCTCCGGCCGCATCAAGGTATTGAAGGAGCTGCTGGAGCACCACATCGAGGAAGAAGAGGAAGAGATGTTCAAGACGGCCCAGGAAATCATGAGCGCAGAGCAACTGAGCACATTGGGCAAACAGATGGGGGAGAAAAAGGTAAAGCTGATGAAGAAAGCAGCCTGATACTCAACAGAAACCATATCAGGGAAAGATGGTGGGTCGTGCAGGATTCGAACCTGCGACCAATTGGTTAAAAGCCAACTGCTCTACCAACTGAGCTAACGACCCGTTGAGTGCGCGATATCTTACTGATTTGAATGGGAAACTCAAGAACTTTTTTCAGCTTTTTTGCTGGAATATGGAGTCTAGCCCCAGTCTGAACGCGCTGACTACAGCGCGTTCAGGTCCCGCCTGGCCAGTTGTGCCGCCGACGCATTGGGGTGCTTGCTCAGGACTTCCTGATACAACTGGGCTGCCTTGTCATTGTTGCCCAGACGACGCTCCACGTCAGCCAGCTTGTACAGGGCATCGGCTTCCTTGCGGTGGCCGGGATACTGACTGATTACCTTGGCAAAGGCCTGGCCGGCTGCTGTCAGATCAGCCTGCACCAGATGCACCTCACCCAGCCAGTACTGGGCATTGCCGGCATAGTCGCTCTGCGGATAACGGCGCAGAAAAGCGTTGAAGGCCATCTCGGCCTTTTCGAAGTCACGCAGCCTGACCTGTTCGAAGGCGGCATCGTACATCAGCTTCTCGCGCTCGGGATCAGGCGCGGCGGCCTGCCCGGAGGTGCTGGAGCCGTTGTTCTGGTCGGGTGCTGTCGGCATGATGGGGGACAGACCCACGGCAGATCCGTCCGCACCGGCAGACGAACCCGAAGAAAGAGTAGAAAGTCGGCGATCAATATCCTGATAGCGATCAAGCTGATCCTGTTCCAACTTCTTCAAGCGATGCTCCTGCTCCTCGAGCAGGCCACGCAGCATGGAGACTTCCTGCTGCATCTGATACAGCTGCTGCAGCAGCTGGCCCTCTGGCGAGAGACCAGCCGAGGCTGATCGGGTATCAGGCAGCGCCTGGGGTTGTTGGGTGGAGTAATAGCCGGCATTACCCGAACCACCCTCCATGACCGGCACCTGGGCCAGAGCCGCAACCGGTAACAACAGACACCCTAACGCTAACGCCTGATACCCTTTCATGTGACCTCTTACTTGCGCAGTTCTACACGACGGTTCTGAGCCCAGGACTCTTCGCCGGAACCAGTGGCAATCGGCTTCTCTTCACCGTAGGAAACCAGTTCCAGTTGTGCCGGGGACACGCCCTGCAGTACCAGATAACGCTGAACGGAAGCGGAACGACGCTCGCCCAGAGCCATGTTGTACTCGCGGGTGCCGCGCTCGTCAGTGTGGCCTTCCAGTACAACGCGGTTGCCCTGAGCTTTCAGGTCCTTGGCGTGCACGTCCAGAGCGCGCATGGCTTCAGGCTTCAGCTCGGAGCTGTCGAACTCGAAGTAGAAGGTGGTGATAGCGCGCAGAGCGGCTTCTTCGCTGCTCACACCGCTGTCGGTGCCAGTGGTAACGCCGCTGCCATAACCTGCATTCGGATCTACCGCGCCGGTACCGGCCGCATCACCACCTTTGGAGGAACAACCCACTACAACGCCGAAAGCGACAACCAGAGCTGCCATTTTGCCAAACTTGATAACTTCCATCATAGACTCCTGATAAACCCCAAGTGGTTTAGTGTTGGTATACCCTATGGCAGGTATGGGGACCATGATGGTACGCGCAGGTCTGTGAACTTCGTCGGAATCTCCGACCG
>JAAYHO010000395.1 GCA_012735335.1 Gammaproteobacteria bacterium | reverse complement strand
GAGGATGTGCAGCATGCGGTAGAGGTGCTGGCCAAAGCGGTCGAGCGCCTGCGTCAGGGCAGGTAATACGGCGTAGCAACTCGTTTGCTGCGCCTGTTACGCATTTGCGGTCAACCTGCGTATAATCTGCGGGTTAACAATTCCTGTTATCCGTCTATCCATTTTTACCAGTCTGGAGAGTTTCATGGCCGTAGAACGTACCCTGTCCATCATCAAGCCCGACGCCGTTGCCAAGAACGTCATCGGTCAGATCCTGAGCCGCTTCGAGCAGGCTGATCTGCGTATCGTTGCCGCCAAAATGGTCCAGCTGTCCCAGGCTGATGCCGAAGGCTTCTACGCCGAGCACAAGGAGCGCCCCTTCTTCAAGGATCTGGTCAGCTTCATGACCTCCGGCCCGGTTGTGGTACAGGTGCTGGAAGGTGAGGGCGCGGTACTGAAGAACCGCGAGCTGATGGGCGCCACCAACCCCAAGGAAGCTGACGCCGGTACCATCCGCGCCGACTTCGCCGAGTCCATCGATGCCAACGCAGTACACGGCTCCGACTCCGCGACTTCCGCTGCCCGCGAAATCGGCTACTTCTTCGCCGAAACCGAGCTGTGCCCGCGCACCCGCTGAGCCAGCCAGACCCCGGAGCGTACAAGGTAATACCATGACTGACACTGCCAAGGTAAATCTGCTCGGCCTGACCCAGGCCAAGCTGGAAGCGTTCTTCGAGGAGCTCGGAGAAAAGCGTTTCCGTGCCGGGCAGGTCATGAAGTGGATACATCACTTCGGGGTCGACGATTTTGATGATATGAGCAATATCGGCAAGGCCCTGCGCGAAAAGCTCAAGGCCCGCGCCGAGATTCGCGGCCCGGAAGTGGTCAGCGAAGATATTTCCAAGGATGGCACGCGCAAGTGGGTTGTGCGGGTGGCATCCGGCAGCTGCGTCGAGACCGTCTACATCCCGCAGAATGGTCGGGGCACTCTGTGTGTTTCCTCCCAGGCGGGCTGTGCGCTGGACTGCAGCTTCTGCTCGACCGGCAAACAGGGCTTCAACAGCGACCTGACCGCCGCCGAGATCATCGGTCAGGTATGGATTGCCAACAAGTCCTTCGGTACCGTACCGGCCAAGGTCGACCGGGCCATCACCAACGTGGTGATGATGGGCATGGGTGAGCCGCTGCTCAACTTCGATAACGTGATCGATGCCATGACCCTGATGATGGACGACCTGGGCTACGGCATCTCCAAGCGCAAGGTGACCTTGTCCACCTCCGGCGTGGTGCCGATGATCGACAAGCTGGGTGAGGTGACGGACGTGGCGCTGGCTCTGTCCCTGCACGCCCCCAACGATGAGCTGCGCAACCAGTTGGTGCCGCTGAACAAGAAGTACCCGCTGGCGGTGCTGCTGCCGGCCTGTAACAGGTACATCGCCGGGCTGGGTGAAAAGCGCTATCTGACCATCGAGTACACCCTGCTCAAGGATGTGAACGACCAGCCGGAGCATGCCCGGCAGATGATCGAGCTGCTGCGCGACACGCCGTGCAAGATCAACCTGATTCCCTTCAACCCCTTCCCGCATTCGGGTTATCAGCGACCGAGCAACAATGCCATCCGCCGTTTTCAGGATCTGTTGCACAACGCCGGTTACAACGTCACCGTACGTACCACCCGGGGAGAGGATATTGATGCGGCCTGCGGTCAACTGGTCGGCCAGGTCATGGACAGGACCCGGCGCAGTGAACGCTATATCGCGGTACGCCAGCTTGCCTCCGAGCAGACTGACGTAGTGCAACCGACAAATCGCCCATGACATCCAATCGAGGAACGAGCGTGATGAAAAAGCATATTGTCGTTATCGGATTATTGAGCTTGTTGCTGACCGGTTGTGTGACCACCACCGATCAACCACGCCGTCAGACCAACCCGACAGAAGCCCGGGATGCCTATATTCAGCTGGGCCTGGGTTATCTGCAGAAGGGTGAGACCGAGCGGGCCAAGGGGCCGTTGCAGGAAGCACTGAAACTTGATGCCCGTTCCGAGGCCGCGCATGTGGCGCTGGCTCTGGTATTCCAGCAGGAAGGGGAGGCCAAGTCCGCCGAGCAGCATTTTCGTTCGGCGCTGGTCAGCGCGCCGGGCAATCCGCGCATATTGAACAACTACGGTGCCTTCCTGATGGAGCAGAAGCGCTACAGTGAAGCGCTGGGCTACTTCCAGAAAGCCTCCGAAGATACCTTCTACCAGGAGCGCTCCCGGGTGTTCGAGAACCTCGGACTGGCCTATCGGCGGCTGGATCGCGATGAAGAGGCCAAGAGCAGTTTCGAGCGTGCCCTGCGCCTGAACAGCCGTCAGCCGATGGCGTTGCTGGAGCTGGCACGCATCGAGTTTGACAGTGAAAACTATGTCCCGGCCTGGAGCTACTATCGGGCTTTTACCCAATTGTCCGCGCAGAACGCTGCCAGCCTGTGGCTGGGTGTACAGCTGGCCCGTCGTTTCAGTGATCATGACCGGGCCGCCAGCTACGCATTGCAACTGCGCCGCCTGTACCCGGCCACCCCTGAAGCCAAGGCGCTGGCCGCGTCGGAGTCCTCCTGATGGTGGAAGAACTGGACAACGATACCCAGCAGGATATCGTCAACCCGGGTGAGCTGTTGCGCCGCGAGCGCGAACGGGTCGGCTTCAGTGCCGAAGAGGTGGCAACCCATCTGCACCTGTCGAAGACCACCCTGGGTTATCTCGAAGCCGGGCGCTTTGACCGGCTGCCGGGGGACACCTTCACCCGGGGCTATATCCGCTCCTATGCCCGGCTGCTGAAGCTGGACCCCAACACCCTGGCCCGGCATTACGACCGTTATGTCGGTGCTGACACCCGGGAAACCCGCGTCACGCCGATCAATCGGGTGTCAGTGGCACCGCGCCGCATCACCCGCTGGATCATGACGCTGAGCACCCTGATCATCATTGCCAGCATGCTGGCGCTGGGCCTGTGGTGGTGGAGTGACAGCCGTGACGCCACACCGATGATCGATGACAGCGACGTCAGTGCACTGATTGATGATGTACAGGTCGATGCCATGGCCCTGCCCGAGAGCTTCGCCAGCGGCGAGCCGGTCGAGGTTGAAGAGCTTGTCGCAGACACGGCCGAGGCCGTGGCGGAGCCTGACACAGCGCCCCAGCCCCAGCCCGAGGCTGCCGCGCCGCAGGCTGCGTCACCCGCTGCCGCGGTGCCGCCAGCTGCTGCGTCCGCGGTCGAAGAAGCTGCACAGCCCGTACCGGCTCCGGCCGCTGCCCCCGGAGCCAGCTCCGGTAACGGCCTGGTCATGGTGTTTTCCGACAATTGCTGGGTGCAGGTCAGTGTCCCGGGCGGACGGGTTCTGCACAGCGGACAGATGCGCCAGGGCCAGACCCTGAACATCGATCAGCAGGGACCGCTGGATCTGGTTATCGGTGCGGCGAATGCCGTATCGACCATTGAATACAACGGCCAGCCGGTGGAGCTGAGCGCCAATCGCCAGTCCGGTGTGGCGCGGCTGCGTCTGGGCCAGTAAGAGGTAGACATGCATCAGGAATCTCCCGTCAAACGAAGAAAGTCCCGTCAGATCCGGGTGGGCTCGGTACTGGTGGGTGGCGACGCGCCCATTTCAGTCCAGAGCATGACCAACACCGACACCTGTGACGTGGCTGCTACGGTAGGACAGATTCGTCAGCTAGAGGCTGTGGGTGCGGATATCGTACGGGTATCGGTGCCGACCATGGAGGCCGCCGAGGCCTTTGGTCAGATTCGTCAACAGGTGAAAATTCCGCTGGTGGCGGATATTCACTTCGACTACAAGATCGCCCTGCGGGTCGCCGAGCTGGGCGTCGACTGCCTGCGCATCAACCCCGGCAATATCGGCCGGGAAGACCGGGTCAAGGCGGTAGTGGATGCGGCGCGGCACCATGGCATTCCGATCCGCATCGGTGTCAACGCCGGCTCGCTGGAAAAGGATCTGCAGAAGAAGTACGGCGAGCCGACCCCCGAGGCGCTGCTCGAATCGGCCCTGCGCCATGTCGATCATTTCGACAAGCTGGACTTCCAGGACTTCAAGGTCAGCGTCAAGGCCTCCGACGTGTTCATGGCCGTCGGTGCCTACCGTTTGCTGGCCCAGCAGATCGAGCAGCCCCTGCATCTGGGCATCACCGAGGCTGGCGGTCTGCGCTCCGGTACGGTCAAGTCCTCGGTCGGTCTGGGCATGCTGCTGGCCGAAGGTATAGGCGACACCATCCGCATCTCGCTGGCGGCCGATCCGGTGGAAGAGATCAAGGTCGGCTTCGACATCCTCAAGTCCCTGCGCCTGCGCTCGCGGGGCATCAACTTCATCGCCTGCCCCAGCTGCTCGCGGCAGAACTTCGACGTGGTGAAAACCATGAACGAGCTGGAAGAGCGGCTGGAGGATGTGCTGGTGCCCATGGACGTGGCGGTGATCGGTTGCGTGGTCAACGGCCCCGGTGAAGCCAAGGAGGCGGATATCGGTCTGGCTGGCGGCTCGCCGAACAACCTGGTGTACGTGGATGGCGCGCCCAGCGAAAAAGTGACCAATGACAATCTGGTGGACCGTCTGGAGCGATTGATTCGCGACAAGGTCGCCGCAAAAAAGGCCCTGGACGACAACACCATCGCCCGGGGCTGACTGCCCGATTCATAGGAAGTGTAATTTGAAGAACCTGCAAGCCGTGCGCGGCATGAACGACATCCTGCCCGCCGACAGCGCACTCTGGCAATATCTGGAAAGCACCGTGGCCAGGCTGCTGGCTGGCTATGGCTACCAGCAGATCCGCCTGCCGATCGTCGAGCCCACCGAGCTGTTCCGTCGCTCGATCGGCGAGGTGACCGACATTGTCGAGAAGGAAATGTACACCTTCGCCGACCGCAACGGCGACTCCCTGACCCTGCGCCCCGAGGGCACCGCCGGTTGCGTGCGGGCCATGCTCGAACACGGACTGCTCGGCGGCGGCGTCAGCCACAAGGTCTGGTACACCGGCCCGATGTTCCGCCACGAGCGGCCGCAGAAAGGGCGTTATCGCCAGTTCCACCAGATCGGCGTGGAAACCTTCAACCTGGCCGGTCCGGATATCGACGCCGAGCTGATCATTCTCAGTTATCGGCTGTGGCAGCAACTGGGTCTGGCCGAGGCGGTGACCCTGGAGCTGAACAGCCTGGGCAGCAGTGAAGACCGTGCCCGCTACCGGGACGATCTGGTGGCCTATCTGCGTGAGCGCTTCGAGCAGCTGGACGAAGATAGCCAGCGTCGTCTGGACAGCAACCCGCTGCGGGTACTGGACAGCAAGAACCCGGATACCCAGGCGCTGTTGGCTGATGCACCGAAACTGGCGGATTATCTGAACGAGGAGGCCCGTGCCCACTT
>JAAYHO010000394.1 GCA_012735335.1 Gammaproteobacteria bacterium | reverse complement strand
TCGCCGAGCCGGTAACCCTGGCCGCGTATGGTCTGGATGATGTCCGGGGCGAGCTTGCGGCGCAGGTGGTGGATGTGCACGTTCAGGGCATTGCTCTCCACGTTCTGTTCCAGCCCGTAGAGGCTGTCCTCCAGCTGGGCATGACTGAGGATCTGCTGTGGATACTGGAAGAATACCTGCAGCAACGCCAGCTCACGGCGACTGAGATCGACGGGCTGATCAGCCCGCCACACCCGTCCCTGTTCCGGCACCAGGCGGATGTCACGCCAGCGCAACTCCTGCAGCGTGCGCCCCGCGGAGCGACGCAGCAGAGCCTGCAGACGCGCACACAACTCCTCCAGATCGAAGGGTTTGACCAGATAATCATCGGCGCCGTCCTGCAGCCCCTTGACCCGGTGTGCTACGGCATCCCGGGCGGTCAGGATCAGGATCGGCAGGTCATGCCCGGCGGCTCGCCAGCGGCGCAGCAGGGACATGCCGTCCTCATCCGGCAGACCAAGGTCCAGCACCACCAGGTCCACGTGGGTGGACTTCAGGACGTTGTTTGCGGACTGGGCGCTGTGCACCATGGTGACCGAAAAGCCCTGCAGCTGAAGGCCGGTACTGATGCCGCGTGCCACCAGCTCATTGTCTTCGACCAGAAGTACATGCATGCCGATTACCTCGATATTCAACCTGACGAGCCTGTCGGGTAAAGATGAAGGGAGGATTAACGATCTGCCGCAGGGATATTTTGCCCTTAATCAGTGGCTAATCCCCTGCTTCCAGGCTGGTGCCCAGTGTAAAGCATGGGAGGGGTGTCATGGGGTTTGCCGGGTTGATACGCAGGTTGGCGGCTGGAAGCAGGTGGCTGGTACCGGTGTTGCTGGTACTGTTGGCCGCACCGCTGCAGGCGAGCGACTTTCTGCAGCCGGAGCAGGCTTTCCGTCTGCAGATACTGCAGCGGGATGCGGCAGCTGGCGAACTGCAGCTGCGCTTTGATATTGCCGAAGGCTACTACCTGTACCGTGACCAGTTTGCTGCGCGCCCGGTGGACGGCGGCCAGGCCTCGATCAGCGGGCTGCCTGAGGGCGAGATGCTTGAGGACCTGACCTTCGGCCTGACCGAAATACTGCGTGGCAGCGTGCAGTTTGCCGTGCACAGTCAGGACGCTACGCTGATCGAGCTGGGCTGGCAGGGCTGTGCCGAAGGTGGCCTGTGCTACCAGCCGCAACAGCAGCGCATAGACCTGACCGGCAATGAGGCGGGCGCTGCCGATGCGCTGTCTGCGCTGTGGACACCCTCAACCGGCCTGTCGCTGGCCTCGCCCGTGGCACCGGCTGTTGCCGATGCCCCCGCTGCGCCGGCGATGCCGGCGGCCGCGCCCTCGCTGAGCAGCATCAGTCAGGCCAATGACAGCCAGATAGTCAGCTGGTTGCACAGCAGCTCGCTGTGGCTGACCCTGCCGGCGTTCTTTGTGCTGGGGCTGGCGCTGACCTTTACGCCCTGCGTGCTGCCGATGGTTCCGATACTGTCGAGCATGGTGCTGGGGCGGGGCGCCTCGACCCGGCAGGCGCTGATCCTCAGCACCGCCTTTGTCCTGCCCATGGCGCTGACCTATGCCGCTCTCGGGGCACTGGCAGCCTTGCTCGGGGCGCAGCTGCAGGCGGCCTTGCAGAACATCTGGGTAATTGGTGCCTTCGGTATGGTCTTCCTGCTGCTGGCACTGGCCATGTTCGGTATCTATACGCTGCAGTTGCCGGCACTCCTGCGCAGCCGGCTGGATGCGCTGGGCCGCGACACCCGGGGTGGCACGCTGGTCGGTGCGGCGGCCATGGGTACGCTCTCGGCGCTGTTGGTCGGCCCTTGCATGACGGCGCCGCTGGCTGGTGTGCTGCTGTATGTGGCGCAGACCGGCAACGTGTCTATCGGTACCGGGCTGCTGTTCAGCATGGGCCTGGGTATGGGTGTGCCACTGCTGATCATCGGCACGCTGGGCGCACGCTGGCTGCCGCGTCCGGGGGCCTGGATGGATATCGTCCGCGGTGGTTTCGGTTTTGCCCTGCTGGCCACCGGCATCTGGATGCTCGCGCGGGTGCTGCCCGAGCCGGTGATTCTGGCTCTGTGGGGCGTGTTGCTGGTGGCACTGGGGCTGTCTCTGGTGCATCTGGCGATGCAGCGCCAGCCGGCGTCCATGCTGCTGTTGCGTACCCTGGGCGTGGTGCTGGGTGTCTGGGGCGCAGCGCAGCTGCTCGGTGCTGCGGCAGGCTCCGGCGATCCGCTGCGTCCGCTGGCCGGGGTGGGCAAGCTGAGCCCCGCCGCCCCCGCGCCGGTCAGCGCACTGGCATTTGAGCAGATCAGCGATCTGGACCAGTTACACCGGCACCTGCACCAGGCCCGGCAGCAGGGGCAGGCGGTCATGGTCGACTTCACCGCCGACTGGTGTGTCTACTGCAAGGTGATCGAAAAGCAGGTGTATACCGCGCCGGAGGTGCTGGACGGCACCATGGATGCGGTTCTGCTGCAGGTTGACGTGACCCGCGCCAGTGCCGCGCAGCGTGCGTTATTGCGCCAGTTCGAGGTGATTGGCCCGCCCACGGTGATGCTGTTCGACCCCCGGGGCGAGGAGCAACGGCAGGCCCGCCTGGTCGGCGCGTTCGGTGAGCAGCAACTGCTCGACAGTCTGGCCCGGGTTACTTACACAAACGGTGGTTTTTGATGAATGTATTTGTTCCTCTGGGTCCGGTTTCCATGCCGCTGAACGTGCTGCTGCTGATG
>JAAYHO010000393.1 GCA_012735335.1 Gammaproteobacteria bacterium | reverse complement strand
CCGGACGAGCATCAGAAGCATGCCGCCCTGCAGGAGTTTGCCCAGCGCTGGGCCGACTACCCCCTGGTGATGGACCAGTGGTTCAACATCCAGGCCAGCAGCCCGCTGCCCGGCGGACTGGAGCGGGTGCAGGAGCTGATGACGCACCCGGCCTTCAACATCCGCAACCCGAACAAGGTGCGCTCGCTGATCGGCGCCTTCGCCAACAACAATCTGGTCAACTTCCACCGCAAGGATGGGGCGGGGTACCGGTTCCTGGCTGACAGGGTCATCGAACTGAACCTGATGAATCCGCAGATCGCCTCGCGTCTGGTCACCCCGTTGACCCGCTGGCGCAAGTTCGACCCGGCGCGTCAGGAAATGATGAAGGCGGAACTGGCGCGGATTCTGGAGCAGGACAAGCTGTCGCCGGATGTGTATGAGGTGGTGAGCAAGGCGCTGGCGGCCTGAGGCTGCTTCCGCTCTCTCCCTTTGCGGGAGAGGGCGGGGCAGAGGGGGACGCAGAACTTCAGCCACTCTCAGCCACACTCAACTACACCCAGAACAACCAACAGGTTCCCGCCGTTTTCCGACCCACCGCACGAATTACAAAAGATTACCGACCAGCCATTGGTGGCCGGCTCGATTCCTCCTAAGATAAGCTACCCGTTGAATTCGGGGTGATGAATAAAAACAACGAGGTATCCATGCGTGAGCTTTCTTTGGGGGAACTCTGCGCAACCGCGTTCTGCAAATCCGGCTGCCGTGCAAGTGGCAACCCATCCTGCTGTTTTATTCCTCGTCCTGTGTTCGTGTCGGGCCTGCGTCATTGATGCATGACGCGTCGTCGCGCATATTCGCGCGGTCGATAGTACTTTTCGGGCCGGCCTTGCAGTTGGTTCGATAACATAACAATTACAACCCAGGAGAATCTGGATGTTTCAGAACGATCAGGAAGAAGCTACCTTCATGGAGCGTCTGGTGTTCAGCCACAGGCTGACGGTTGTGGTGCTATTCCTGCTGGTTACGGTGTTCCTCGGCTATCAGGCAACGAAGATCAGACCGGATACCAGCTTCGAGAAGATGATTCCTCTCGAGCACCCCTACATCGTCAACATGCTCGAGCATCAGGACGATATGGCCAGCCTGGGTAACTCCATTCGTATCGCGGTAGCCATCAAGGATGGTGATATCTTCTCCAGCGAGTACATGGAAACCCTCAAGCGCGTCAACGACGAAGTGTTCTTCCTGCCGGGTGTGGACCGGGCGGGGCTGCGTTCGTTGTGGACGCCCAACGTGCGCTGGACCGAGGTGACCGAGTACGGTTTTGACGGTGGCCCTGTCGCCGACAAGCCGGCCTACATGACTGAGGAAGACCTCAACGATCTGCGGGTGAATATCCTCAAGTCCGGGGAGATCGGACGTCTGGTGGCCAACGACTTCAAGTCGAGCATCATCGAGGTGCCGCTGCAGGAGTCCTATCCCAACCCGGAAAACCAGTCTGAACTGATTCGCCTGGACTACGGCGAGTTCTCTACGCTTCTGGAAGAGAAGATCCGTAACGAGTTCCAGAACGAGAACCCGAACATCAGCATCCACATCGTCGGTTTCGCCAAGAAGGTGGGTGATCTGATCGAGGGCCTGATGGCGGTGATGCTGTTCTTCGCCGTTGCGGTGGCCATTACTTTCTGCCTGCTGTACTGGTTCACCTGGTGTATCCGCAGTACCCTGGCGGTGCTGATCACCACGCTGATTGCGGTGGTCTGGCAGCTGGGTCTCGTGCGCCTGATCGGCTTTGGTCTGGACCCGTACTCAATGCTGGTGCCCTTCCTGATCTTCGCCATCGGTATTTCCCACGGCGTACAGAAGATCAACGGTATCGCCCTGTTGTCCGGTGATGCGGAGAGCGCGCTGATCGCGGCTCGTCGTACCTTCCGTCAGCTGTTCCTGCCCGGCATGATCGCGATTCTGGCGGATGCGGTGGGCTTTATCGCGCTGCTGGTGCTGGATATCGGCGTGATCCATGAGCTGGCCATCGGTGCCTCGGTCGGTGTGGCGGTGATCGTGTTCACCAACT
>JAAYHO010000392.1 GCA_012735335.1 Gammaproteobacteria bacterium | reverse complement strand
CTGCAGTACCCGCCCAGGTGGTGAAATTGGTAGACACGCTAGCTTCAGGTGCTAGTGGCCTCACGGCCGTGGAAGTTCGAGTCTTCTCCTGGGCACCAACACAGACAAAGCCGAGCATGCTCGGCTTTGTCGTTTCTGCACCTCCTACGCCGTCATTGCGAGCCCGCAGGGCGTGGCAATCCATGGGCCCGGAGTTGCCTGCACGCACTGGATTGCCGCGTCGCTGCGCTCCTCGCAATGACGGAAATGGGGCCAGGGTGCTCCCTTCTCCCAACCTCATTGCGCCACCCTACCCCGTCATTGCGAGCCCGAAGGGCGCGGCAATCCATGGGCTCGGAGCTGCCTTCACGCACTGGATTGCCGCGTCGCTACGCTCCTCGCAATGACGGGGAGGGGTAACCTTGCTCGCAATACCGGAATGCAACCCGGCGGTGCATCTGCCCCTGTTATCGCGCTATCGTTACACCCTGTACCCGCAAGCCAGGAATCAGGAATAACGCATGACAATGGAAATCGGACTGGTGTTGGCTATCGCTCTGGTGGCTATTCTGCTGTTTGCCACGGAGAAGCTGCGCATTGATGCGGTTGCCCTGCTGGTGCTGTCCAGTCTGGCCATCCTCGGGCTGGTCAATCCCGGCCAGGCTCTGAGCGGCTTCAGCAACCAGGCCACGGTCACCGTGGCGGCCATGTTCATCCTCGCCGCAGGTCTGCAGAACAGCGGTGCACTGTCGGGTATCGGCCGCCTGCTGAGCCAGGCCAAATCACCATTTCTGTTCCTGCTGATACTGTTCGGCGTGCTGGCGGTGGTCGCACCCTTCGTCAACAACACCGCTGTGGTGGCGGTGTTCATGCCGATTGTCATGACCGCTACCGCGAGTATCGGCATGTCCGCCTCCAAGGCGCTGATTCCCCTGTCTTATGTGTCGCAGATGGCCGGGGTCTGCACCCTGGTCGGCACCTCGACCAACCTGCTGGTCAATGCCATGGCCCGGGATCTGGGTCATCCCGGCTTCAGCATGTTCGAATTCACCCCGCTGGGGGTGATCTGCTTCTTCGCCGGCTGCTTCTACCTGTTGACCCTCGGCCGCTGGTTGCTGCCGCAGACCCGCGCCACCGAGCTGGTCGAGCACTATGAGCTGGGCAAATACCTCACCGAGCTGCGGGTCATGCCCGACTCGCCGTTGATCGACACCTCGGTAGGCGAAGCCAAGCTTGGCGAGGAGTACGGCGTGTACGTGCTGGAACTGATACGCGGCGAGGAAAAGGTCTGGTCGCCGCGCTCCCAGGTGCTGGAGGAAGGGGACATACTGATCGCCCGGGGCGACTGGTCGAAGCTCGACGAGCTGAAGAACCGCATGGGCCTGGAGATCAACTCCGAGTTCGAGTTCAAGACTCGCACCCTGGAAGAAGCCACCCAGCAGGTACTGACCGAGGTGATGATCGCCCCGCGCTCGCGGCTGATCGGCAGCAGCCTGGCGCTGCTCGACCGCCGCTGGCAACACAGCGCCACCGTGCTGGCCATTCACCGGCGCGGTGAGGTGCTGCGCAAGCAGCTCAAGGAAGTACGCCTGAATGTCGGCGACGTATTGCTGATGCTCACCCCGGAAAGCGAGATGCCCGCCCTGCGCCGGGATACCAGCGTCATCGTCCTCAGCCAGCGGGATCAGGACCGCCCCATGGGTTGGCGCGCCCCCTTTGCACTGATCACCATGGCGCTGGTGATCGGCATCTCCGCCATCGGCTGGGCGCCGATCTCGATCACCGCGCTGGTCGGCGCGGTGGCCATGGCCCTGGCCCGCTGCCTGGAGGCCGATGAGGTATATGACACCATCGACTGGCGCATCATCATCCTGCTGGCTGGATTGTTGCCGCTGGGGGTCGCCATGAGTCAGAGTGGCGCGGCGGAGTTCATCGTCGCCAACACCCTGGGTCTGGTCAGCGCCCACGGCCCGCTGGTGGTGCTGGCCGTGCTCTATCTGATGGCCCTGGTGCTCACAGAGTTCATGAGCAACGCTGCCGCCGCAGTGATACTCACACCCATCGGCATGTCTACCGCCGCCATGCTTGGCGTCGACGCGACCCCTTTCCTCATCGCCGTGACCTTTGCCGCCTCCACCAGCTTTGCCACCCCGGTGGGCTACCAGACCAACACCATGGTCTACAGCGCCGGGGGCTATCGATTCATTGATTTCATCAAGGTCGGCCTGCCGCTGAACATGATCTTCTGGGTGCTGGGGGTGATCTTTATTCCGGTATTCTGGCCGTTCTGAACTATTGGAGCGGCGAAAAGGCGGCCGGTCGGCCTACGGTGGAAATCATGGTGGTCAATTGCGGTCCGGAGTTCTCCGGTGGCCAGACCCCGTCGGCCACTGCCCGGCTGCGCACATCCAGGCGCTGCTCCAGACTGGCGTAGGGCCAGATATGCAGATAGCGCGGCAACTGGCCGGAGGTGGCATAGAAGGCGCCGTATACGTTCGAATAGTTCTCTGCCGTGCGCGGCCCAACAGCCTTGCGCCAGCCTTCCACCGTCGGCGTGAGCCCCGACGGCACCAGATCATATTCGCGAAGTTCATAGAAGGGACCGTGGGCGCCGGGTAACAGCGGCTCCAGGAAGGGAAACAGGGTGTAATCATCGATCTGCATGTTCAGCAGATACTCGCCGATGCCAAAGGCATCCTGCTCCAGCAGCACGCGCTCGCGCTCCTGCTGGCGGGTTGTTTCATCAGCGAAGCCACGCAGTACCAGGATCTGATTCTGCGGGCCGATATCCGACAGCCAGCAGCCCATCAATCGGGCAGCCGAGCGCGGGTCGGTCAGCACCGGCTGGAGACGATCCAGCACCGCTGCCGGGGTTCTGACTTTCACGGTAAAACGAATCAGCTCGTACAGTCGCACGCTCTTGCCTCCAGCTGTTACGGATGTTCAACACATTTCCCCAGCCCAGCGGGCCGGGGAAATATCAGCGGGCTTGGTCAGCTCGCCGCCCGGGATTGCTCACACAGTTTGTGATAGGCGCGGTTGAAGTAGACCAGCCCGTTTTCTGCTGCGCCCTGTCTGATCTCCTCGATTTCGCAATAGAAGATATCGTGGGAGCCGACCTGGTGAACCTGGGCGATCCGGCAGTCGAAGTTCACCAGTGCCTCGTTCATCGCCGGTGCGCCACTTTCCAGCGTCGACCAGTCGCTGCGGGCAAAGCGCTCGTCCATGGTCATGTCGCGGTCGGAGAAAGCACCGGAGATATCCTGGTGTTCGCCGGTCAGCACGTTCAATGAGCTTAAATGTGCTCGCCTATAACATGAAGCGGGTTATAAAAATCATCGGTACAGAAGGCTTGCTGAAGGCGATGGCGGCGTAAAAGCCTCAGCTTTTACTGCTCCAAGAGGTGCCGATAGCACTTCATACACGCTCTGATACGCAATCTGTACTGATCTTGGTAGATGTTCGGGAAATCGCCTCGCCCAAGAGCGCTGGGCTTAGGCATCCACCATACGGAAAGTGTTTTTACACACTCTGGGCCGAACGCGGACCTGGCCCTGGCCCGTGCCGCGGAACAGGCCAACATCCCCTTTACCCTGTCCACCCCGGCCAGCAACTCGATCGAGGAAGTGGCCGCCGGGGCTGGCGGTGACAAGTGGTTCCAGCTGTACGTCAGCAGCCGCGAGCAGTCCGAATGGCTGGTCCGCCGCGCCCTTGAAGCTGGTTACACCACCCTGGTACTGACCATCGACGTGGCGGTCAACGGCCTGCGCGAGCGGGACATCCGCAACAACTTCAAGATCCCCATGAACATGAGCCCCTCGGTAATCTGGGACGGTATCACCCATCCCAGCTGGTCCATGGACTACCTGCTCAACGGCCAGCCGCAGCTGGCGAACTTCGTCACCAAGGACGCCAGCGATCTGGAAGCCCAGGCCAACGCCATGAGCCGCAGCCTGGACGCGACCTTCGACTGGGCCTCGCTGCGCCAGCTCCGCGAACTGTGGCCGCATACCCTGCTGGTCAAGGGCATACTGAATGCCGACGATGCGGTGCAGTGCGTGGCCAACGGCGCCGACGGCGTCATCCTGTCCAACCACGGTGGCCGGCAGCTGTCCGAGGTCATCTCGCCACTGCAGGTACTGGCCGAAACCCGGCAGAAGATCGACAAGCCGATTCTGATCGACAGCGGCTATCGCCGTGGCTCGGATATCGTCAAGTCGCTGGCCCTGGGCGCCGACTGCATCCTGCTGGGCCGGGCTACCCTGTATGGCGTCGCCGCCAATGGTCAGGAAGGCGTCAGCGATGTTCTGCGTATCCTGCAGAACGAAGTGGACAACACCCTGGCGCAGATCGGCTGCAGCGACGTACGCGACCTGAACCCGGGCTACCTGCATGAGGACAGCATCCGGCTGATGCAGCAGACGGTGTGAGACAGGCCAACTGACAGAACGAAAAAAGCGCCCGAAGGCGCTTTTTTCATATCCAGACAACAGATCAGAAGATCGGCCGCTGAATGATGGTCTCGTTACGGTCGGGACCGGTGGAGATGATGTCGATAGGAGCACCCACCAGCTCCTCGATGCGCTTGATATAGGCCTGCGCGTTGGCCGGCAACTCCTCGAAGCTCTGGATGCCCAGAGTCGATTCGCTCCAGCCCGGTACTTCCTCGTAGAGCACTTCCAGCCCGGTGTAGCTGTCAGCATCACTGGGCGCTTCGATGCGGTTGCCCTGGGCATCCTTGTAGCCCACGCAGATCTGGATCGAATCCAGGCCGTCGAGCACGTCCAGCTTGGTCAGACACAGGCCGCTGATGCTGTTGATATCGATGGCGCGACGCAGGATCACGGCATCGAACCAGCCACAGCGACGGGCACGGCCGGTGGTGGAGCCGAACTCGTGGCCACGCTCGGCCAGGCGCTCACCGATATCATCAAACAGCTCGGTGGGGAACGGACCGGAGCCGACCCGGGTGGTGTAGGCCTTGGTGATGCCCAGCACATAATCCAGATACAGCGGGCCAACCCCGGACCCAGTGGAGGTGCCACCGGCAGTGGTGTTGGAGCTGGTCACGTAGGGATAGGTGCCGTGGTCGATGTCCAGTAGGGTGCCCTGGGCGCCCTCGAACATGATGTTGGCGCCCTGACGACGCAGCTCGTGCAGACGGGCAGTGACGTCGGTCACCAGGGGCTTGAGCCATTCGGCGAATTCCAGAGCCTCTTCCAGGGTCTTCTGGAAGTCGATCGGCTCGACCTTGTAGTAGTTCTTCAGCACGAAGTTGTGGTAGTCCAGCACTTCACCGAGCTTGGCCGCCAGGCGCTCGCGGTGGAACAGATCACCGACGCGCAGGCCGCGGCGGGAGACCTTGTCTTCGTAGGCCGGGCCGATGCCGCGACCGGTGGTGCCGATCTTGGCTTCGCCACGGGCATTCTCCCGGGCCTGATCCAGCGCCACGTGATACG
>JAAYHO010000391.1 GCA_012735335.1 Gammaproteobacteria bacterium | reverse complement strand
TCGGCAGCCGAGCACAGCATGCCGAAGGACTCGACGCCGCGCAGCTTGGCCTTCTTGATCTTGAAGTCCTCGCCCAGTACGGCACCGACCATGGCAAAGGGGATGCGAATACCGGCACGGGCATTGGGTGCACCGCAGACCACCTGGAACTCCTCGCTGCCACTGCTAACGCGACATACGCGCAGCTTGTCGGCATCCGGGTGTTGCTCGGCGCTGAGGATTTCACCCACCACCACACCACTGAACTCACCGGCGGCGGGCGTGACGCTGTCAACTTCCAGGCCGGTCATGGACAGGCGCGCCACCAGCTCATCCCGGGAAACCGCCGGATTGACCCAGCTGCGCAGCCACTGTTCACTGAATTTCATGTTCTCTTCCTGCTATCAAAGGGTTGCGATGGCGACGGTCAGCGAAACTGCGCAAGGAAGCGCAGATCATTGTCGAAGAACAGGCGCAGGTCATTCACGCCGTAGCGCAGCATCGCCAGACGCTCCACGCCCATGCCGAAGGCAAAGCCCTGATACTGTTCCGGGTCGATCCCCGAGGAGCGGAATACGTTGGGGTGCACCATGCCGCAGCCCATGACTTCCAGCCAGCCGGTCTGCTTGCACACCCGGCAACCGCAGCCGTTACACATCACGCACTGGATATCGACCTCGGCGGACGGCTCGGTAAAGGGGAAGAACGAGGGGCGGAAACGCACCTTCAGATCCTTCTCGAAGAACACCTGCAGAAACTCGGCAATGGTGCCACGCAGATCGGCAAAGCTGACTTCGCGATCGACCAGCAGGCCTTCAACCTGGTGGAACATCGGCGAGTGGGTCAGGTCCGAGTCGCAACGGTAGACACGGCCGGGGCAGACGATGCGGATCGGTGGCTGCTGGCTTTCCATGGTGCGCACCTGTACCGGTGAGGTGTGGGTGCGCAGCAGGGTGTTGGCGTTGAAGTAGAAGGTATCGTGCATCGCCCGGGCCGGGTGGTGGCCGGGAATGTTGAGCGCCTCGAAGTTGTGGTAGTCATCCTCCACTTCGGGGCCTTCCGCCACGGCATAGCCGATGCGGGAAAAGAATTCTTCAATGCGCTCCATGGTGCGGGTGACTGGATGCAGCCCACCGCTGGTCTGTCCGCGACCCGGCAGGGTCACGTCGACCCGCTCGGCGGCCAGCCTGGCATTCATCGCCGCTGCTTCCATGTCGCTCTTGCGCGCGTTCAGCACGCCTTGCACACGCTCCTTGGCGTCATTGACCATGGCGCCAACTCTGGGTCTTTCTTCGGCAGGGATATTGCCCAGGGTCTTCATCACCTGAGTAAGTTCGCCCTTCTTGCCAAGGTACTGGACGCGAAGCTGCTCCAGCGCGTTGACATCAGCCGCCTGCTCTACGGCTTCCAGGGCCTGGGAGACTAGCGCGTCCAGGTTTTCCATTTAACACTCCAGAAACAAAAATAGGGGAAGAGCTGCAAGGCTCTTCCCCTATTAATGACGTTGCCAACCGGCGCGAACGCCGGTGATTGTCGTAACGAGGGCTTAAGCCAGGCTAGCCTTTGCTTTTTCGACAATCGCAGCAAACGCCGCTTTTTCGTTCACAGCCAGTTCGGCCAGAACCTTACGGTCGATTTCGATGGACGCTTTTTTCAGGCCAGCGATCAGACGGCTGTAGGACAGACCGTTGATACGAGCACCAGCGTTGATACGGGCGATCCACAGAGCACGGAACTGACGCTTGCGCTGCTTGCGGTCACGATAGGCGTACTGACCTGCCTTGATGACCGCCTGCTTGGCAACCCGGAATACACGCGAGCGCGCACCGTAGTAACCTTTGGCGAGTTTCAGAATTTTCTTGTGACGCTTACGCGCCATTACACCACGCTTAACACGAGCCATTCTTCAGATCCTCAACCTTGATTAACGGAGGCGCAACATACGTTCAACTTTCTGGGTATCCGCAGCATTGAGCTGGGAAGTACCACGCAGTTGACGCTTACGCTTGGTGGTCATCTTGGTCAGGATGTGGCTCTTGAAAGCATGCTTGTGCTTGATGCCATTGCCAGTCACTTTAAAGC
>JAAYHO010000053.1 GCA_012735335.1 Gammaproteobacteria bacterium | reverse complement strand
TCGAGTCGGTTTCCCTGGGCTCGCTGAGTCTTCCCACGCGCCTGGTCATGGCGCCGATGACCCGTAACTTCTCCCCCAACGGAGTGCCCACCGAGCAGGTGGTCGAGTACTACCGTCGCCGCGCCGCTGAAGGTGTGGGGCTGATCATCAGTGAGGGCACCACGGTGCCGCACAGCGCGGCCAATGGTTACCCGAACGTGCCGCAGTTCCATGGCGAAGAGGCGTTGGCTGGCTGGAAGAAGGTGGTCGACGCGGTCCACGCCGCCGGTGGCAAGTTTGCTCCGCAGCTGTGGCACGTGGGCAACGTGCGCCGTCTGGGTACCGAGCCGGATGGCACTGTGCCCGGCTATGGTCCGATGGAAAAGCGCAAGGATGATCAGGTTATCGTCCATGGCATGACCCGCGAGGACATTCAGGATGTGGTCAAGGCCTTTGCCCAGGCGGCGAAGGATGCCAAGGCCATCGGCTGTGACGCGGTGGAGCTGCACGGCGCCCATGGTTACCTGATCGACCAGTTCTTCTGGGAAGGCAGCAACCAGCGTGACGACGAGTACGGCGGCAACATGGAAAACCGTGGCCGTTTTGCCGTGGAAATCATCCGTGCGGTGCGTGAAGCAGTGGGTGCGGACTTCCCGATTATCTTCCGCTTCTCCCAGTGGAAGCAGCAGGACTATACCGCCCGTCTGGCACCGACCCCGGAGCTGCTGGAGCAGTTCCTCAAACCGCTGGCCGAGGCCGGTGTGGATATCTTCCACTGTTCCCAGCGTCGCTACTGGGAGCCCGAGTTTGAAGGCTCGCCGCTGAACCTGGCCGGTTGGACCCGCAAGATCACCGGCAAGCCCTGTATCACCGTGGGCAGCGTGGGGCTGAACAGCGAATTCCTGGAGTTCATGGTCAAGACCGACAAGGTCGCCGAGAGCCAGGCGAATATCGATGATCTGCTGCAGCGCCTGCAGAACCAGGAGTTCGATCTGGTGGCGGTAGGCCGGGTGCTGATCTCCGATCCGGCCTGGGCTACCAAGCTGCGTGACGGACGGGTGGACGATATCCTGCCGTTCAGCCGCGAAGCGCTGAAAGCGCTGAACTGATGTCCGGCGCTGCTGTTCCGGTCACTTGCCCGGAACAGCAGCGCGGATTGCTGTGGGCGCCGTGCAGTGGCGCTGCAGATACCCCTCGAAGCGCCGGATCACCGCTGACCAGTCCAGCTGGCAGGCCCGATGCCGCGCGTGCATGCGCACCCCGCGCAGACCTTCCCGGTCCTTGAACAACCAACTGATATTGTGCAGAAACTGCTGCTCGTCACCCGGCGGCGCCAGACAGCCGCTGTAGCGATCGCGGATATGCTGGTGGGCAGCGGCGGTATCGTAGGCTACCACCGCCAGGCCCGAAGCCATGGCCTCGGTCACCACGTTGCCGAAGGTATCGGTCAGGCTGGTGAACAGGAACAGGTCCGCACTGGCATAGGCCGCTGACAGGGCCGCGCCGGTCAGCGCGCCGGTAAATACCGCATCCGGCATGCTCTGTTGCAGGGCGTCGCGCTGTGGCCCGTCACCGACCACCACCATATGCACTCTGGTACCGGCCGCCGCCTGCTGGCGGATGTGCTGCCAGCTGCGCTGCAGCAGCCCCAGGTTCTTCTCGGCGGCCAGCCGCCCTACATGCAGCACCACCAGATCATCGTCCTGCGCACCCCAGCGCTGGCGCAGCTGCACATCCCGATGGGCCGGGTGGAACAGCTCGCAGTCAACACCCCGGCCGAGCAGGGTGGAATTGCTGATACCCATGCGCGACAGCTGGTGTTGCTGGGTGCTGCTGGCGCTGAGGGTGGTCAGGGTCTGGTTGTGGAACCAGCGCAGGTAGGCGGCGGCCGGACGGGCGAACAGGCCGAGCCGGTAATGCTCGATGTATTGCTGGAAATTGGTATGAAAACCGCTGATCACCGGAATCCCCAGCCGCCGCGCTGCACGCAGCGCCGACCAGCCCAGCGGGCCTTCGGTGGCCAGATACAGGCTGTCCGGGCGCTGCTCCTGCCAGTAGGCCAGCAACCGACGATAGGCGGGCAGACCGAACTGCAGCTGGGTATAACCGGGTATCGGCAGGCCGCTGACCAGCAGTTGCTGCAGGGCACCGTCGTCCAGCATACCGATGGACTCGCCGGTCTGCGCCGGGCGTACCAGTTGCAACTGATTGCCACGCTCGAGCAGACCGTCGCACAGGCGACCAAGGGTGTTGGCTACG
>JAAYHO010000390.1 GCA_012735335.1 Gammaproteobacteria bacterium | reverse complement strand
GGTGCCGGACATTTCCATCGATTACGCGCTGATGGAAAAGTCGCCTTCGGCGGCCGTGGTGCCCTGTGACATCGGCTGGAGCGATATCGGCGCCTGGACCTCGCTGGGTGAGCTGGTCCCGGCGGATGATCACGGCAACCGCCGCCGTGGCGAAGTCATCTTCAGCGACGCCCGCAACAACTACATCGACTCACCCAGGCGCCTGACCGCCGCCCTCGGCGTCGATGACCTGATCGTGGTCGACACCGTCGACGCGCTGCTGGTGGCCCACCGGGACAGGGCCCAGGATGTGAAGAACATTGTCAGCGAGCTGAAGCGGCAGAACCACGAAGCGCACCTGCTGCACCAGACGGTTTATCGTCCCTGGGGCTCCTACACCACCCTCGAAGAGGGTGACCGCTTCAAGATCAAGCGCATTGAAGTCAAGCCGGGAGCCTCCCTGTCGTTGCAGATGCATCATCACCGCAGTGAGCACTGGATAGTGGTCAGCGGCCTGGCCAGGGTCACCAATGATGACAAGGAGTTTTATCTCAGAGCGAACGAGTCCACCTTCATCCTCGCCGGTCACCAGCATCGGCTGGCAAACCCCGACATTACCTCGCTGGTGCTGATCGAAGTGCAGAGCGGCGATTATCTGGGTGAGGATGATATCGTGCGGTTCGAGGATAATTACGGTAGAGCCTGATTAACAGGGGTGAGCAACATCATTTGCGAGGCACTGCTTGAAAGTCATACTGTCCATTGACCCGATCCGCTACCCGCTGACCGGCATCGGCCGCTATACCTATGAACTGGCCCGCGGCCTGCAGCAGGCCGGGCTGGAGGACCTGCTGCTGATGCGCGGAATGCGCCTGCAGCGCGACTTGCCGCCGCGGCCGGACCTGTCGGCAGAGCCGGGAGCGACCAGCATCGCGGTGCCGCGCTCGCTGCGCACCCGACTGCAGGACATGGCGAAAAAAAGCCGCCTCGCTGCCGGGCTCTACGGCACCCTCGCGCCCTGGCAGCGGGGCAGGGTGCTGGCCGGGCATGAAGACCACATCTATCACGGTCCCAACTTCTATCTGCCGCCCTTTGCCGGTACCAGCGTGGCCACCATCCACGACCTGTCCATCTATCTGTGGCCGCAGACCCACCCGCCGGAGCGGGTGCGCTACATGCGCAGCCAGCTGAAGAAGACCCTGAAATACGCCGACTTTCTCATTACCGACACCGAATACACCCGCCGCGAGGTGGCCAGCTACTTCAACTGGCCGTTGCAGCGTATCCGTGCCGTGCATCTGGCCAGCGCCGCAGAGTTTCAGCCGCGCAGCCCGCAGCAGCTGCGCCCGATACTGCAGCAACTGGGGTTGCAGCCTGATGGTTATGTGCTGTTCACCGGCACCATAGAGCCGCGCAAGAATCTGGAACTATTGCTGCAGGCTTATCAGCAGCTGCCTGCCGCACTGCGTCAGCGCTGGCCGCTGGTGCTCTGCGGCTACCGCGGCTGGGCCAGTGCCGATCTGCACCGGCGCATGGAATCTGCCCAGCGCGCAGGCTGGTTGAAGTCCCCGGGCTTCGTCGATGCCAGCGTGCTGCCGGCGCTGATGGCCGGCGCCCGCCTGTTTGTCTACCCATCCCTGTATGAAGGGTTTGGCCTGCCGGTGCTGGAGGCCATGGCCAGCGGCGTCCCGGTCATCTGCTCCAACGCATCGACCCTGCCGGAAGTGGTGGCCGACGCTGCGGCCCTGCACGCACCCCAGGATGTCGACGGGCTGTGCCGGCTGTTGCAGCGGGGGCGGGAAGAGCAGCACTGGCGTGCCCGGGCCGCCGCCGCCGGTCTGCAGCGGGCCAGCGAGTTCAGCTGGCAGCGCTGTGTTGACCAGACACTGGAGGCCTACGCCGCCGCGCGCCAGGCGCGTTGACACCGACCCGAGCGCTACCTAGAATGCTTGGCTTGGTTTCTGCGCAGTGTCTTGCTCATCAGCCGCTCATTTCACGCCTCACACTCAACTATCGGTACAGCCACACATGCCCAACAAAGCAAAACAGGACAAACTGCAGCCAACCGAGCTGAACCTCGCGCTCCGGCAGGTTCGTCAGGGTTTCATGGCTGCGGGTGTTTTCAGCCTGTTCATCAACCTGTTGATGCTGGTCCCGGCGATCTACATGCTGCAGGTCTACGACCGCGCACTGGGCAGTCGCAGTGTGGAAACACTGGTGATGCTGACCATCATCGTCGTCGTGCTCTTCGTCACCATGGCCCTGCTGCAAATGGTCCGCTCGGCGATCCTGGTGCGTATCGGCAACAACATCGACACCCAGTTGGGCGGCAAGATCTTCTCCGGCATGTTCCGTCAGGCAGTCGACAAACCCGGCACCCAGGGCGCCCAGCCGCTCAGTGATCTCACCACCCTGCGCCAGTATCTGACCGGCCAGGGGCCGATAGCCTTCTTCGACGGGCCCTGGCTGCCGCTGTTCATTGGCGTGCTGTTCATGTTCCACTTCTGGTTCGGCGTGTTCTCCATCATCGCCGCACTGATCCTCATCGCCCTGGCCTACGCCAACGAAAAGCTCACCGGCAAAATGCTGGCCGTCGCCGGCCAGGCCAGCATTCAGTCCAACCAGTACGCCAGCTCCTGCCTGCGCAACGCCGAAGTGGTACATGCCATGGGCATGGAAGGCAACCTGCGCCAGCGCTGGCAGCAGCGGCATACCGAATTTCTCACCAACCAGGCCGATGCCAGCGACCGCGCCGGCATCCTCAGCAACACCTCGAAAACCCTGCGCATGCTGTTCCAGTCGCTGATGCTCGGCCTCGGCGCCTGGCTGGCCATCGAACAGGAAATCTCCCCGGGCATGGTCATCGCCGGCTCCATCCTCATGGGCCGCGCGCTGGCACCGCTGGACCTGATGATCGGCTCCTGGAAGAGCTTTGCCGGTGCCCGTTCCGCCTACGAGCGCCTGCAGGCACTGCTGCGCCACTACTACAGTGAAAAGGCCGCCATGCCGCTGCCGCCACCCGAAGGCCGGGTCAGCGTCGAAGGCATCTTCGTCGTACCGCCGGGCGCCGCCCAGCCGGCCCTGCGCGGCGTGGCTTTCGAGCTGGAGCCGGGCGACATGCTCGCCATCGTCGGCCCCAGTGCCGCCGGCAAATCCACACTGGCCCGGGCCATGCTCGGCGTCTGGCCGATTGCCAACGGCAAGGTACGGCTGGATGGGGCTGACGTCCACCAATGGGACAAGGCCCTGCTCGGCCCCCATATCGGCTATCTGCCCCAGGATATTGAACTGTTCGAAGGTACCATCAGCGAGAACATCTGCCGCTTCGGCGAAGCCGACCCGCAGAAGGTGGTTGCCGCCGCCAGACTGGCCGGCGTACACGAGCTGATCCTGCGCCTGCCCAACGGCTATGACACCGCCATCGCCGTAGCCGGCGGCGTACTCTCCGGCGGGCAGCGCCAGCGTATCGGCCTGGCCCGTGCCGTCTATGGCGAACCGAAACTGGTCGTACTGGACGAGCCCAACTCCAACCTCGACGACCAGGGCGAACAGGCCCTGCTGGAAGCCCTGGAACACATGAAAGCCCAGGGCGTCACGGTCATTCTGATTACCCACAAGAAACAGATCCTGCGTCTTGTCGACAAGATGCTGGTGCTCTCGGATGGGCAGGTCATGGCCTTCGGCGCGCGTGACGAAGTGATGCAGGCAATCCAGGCCGGCCAGTTGGCACTGGTCGGCAAGAGTGGTACAGCCGGCAGCGGCAAGGCAATCCAGGCTGGTGGAGCATGAACATGGCCAACGACAATCAACGCAAGCAGGTGGCCAGCCAGCAGGCCTCGGCAACGGACCAGCAGGTACAGGCCCCGGAGCAACCGGACTGGGAAGAAGTGGATGAAAAGCCCGCCGGCATCGACGGCGAGTACACCCGGCAACCACCGCCGCCCGCTGGCACCGGCGAGCTGCCCACCGACTACACACGGCGCATCCGTACCGGCATCATGATCGTACTGGTGACCTTTGTCGGCCTCGGTGGCTGGGCCGGACTGGCACCGCTGGATGGCGCCGTCATCGCCCCCGGCCAGGTATTGGTGGACTCGCAGAACCGCGTGGTCCAGCACCTTGAAGGCGGCATCGTCGCCGAACTGCATGTGCGCGACGGCAGCCGCATTGAACAGGGTCAGCTGCTGCTGGCGCTGTCCGACACCCGCGCCCGCTCCGAACTGGAAATCGTCGAATCACAACTGTTGGAAGTGCTCGGCCGCGAAGCCCGGCTGCGCGCCGAGCGCGTCGCCGCCGACACCATCGACTTCCCCGGCGTCCTGCTGGAGCAGAACACCGAAGCCAGCAGTAACATCCTGCGCGGCCAGCAATCACTGTTCGAATCCCGGCGTGAATCGCTGCACGGCCAGATCGCCATCTACGAACAGCGCATCAGCGCCCTCAACCAGCAGATTCAGGGCCTGAGCGCGATGAACCGCAACCTCGACTCGCGCATCGACAGCTACCGGGAAGAGCTCGACAACTGGCTGGCACTGTTCGAGCAGGAGCTGGCAGACCGCACCCGCATCAACGAAATGCAACGCGAGCTGTTTCGCCTGGAAGGCGAGCGTGCCGGCAACGACTCCAATCTCGCCGAACTGGAAATCAGGATAGGTGAAACCCGCTCCGAACTGCTGGTAACCCGCCAGCGCTTCGCCGAAGAAGTATCCACCCAGCTGCGCGAAGCCCAGCAGAGCATCGCCGACCTCAGTGCCCGCCAGATCGCCGTGCGCGACACCCTGCAGCGCACCAGCCTGCTTGCCCCGGCGACCGGTACCGTGGTTGGCCTGAGCGTACACACCATCGGCGCCGTCATCCGTCCCGGCGACACCATCCTCAGCATTGTCCCCGAGGATCAGCAGTACATCGTCAGCGCCCGCGTGCAGACCCCGGACATCGACCGCATCCGCCTCGGTCAGCAGGCCGATGTGCGGCTGTCGGCCTTCAACCAGCAGACCCACGACATCATAAACGGCGAACTGCTGCACATTTCCGCCGACGCCTTCGAGGATGACAAGACCGGTGAACGCTACTATGAAGTGCGCATCGGCGTCACCGAGCAGGGGCGTCAGACCATGGACGAGCAGGGCATGTACATGATGGCCGGCATGCCCGCCGAGGTCATGATCAACACCGGCGAGCGCACCGCCCTGCAATATCTGCTGGACCCCATTACCCGCATGCTTGACCGAGCACTCAGGGAGGAGTGATGAACAGAATAACCACGGCAGCTCTGCTGCTGAGCAGCCTGCTGACCGCTGGCGTCCAGGCCGAACAAGATGTACGGCTCAGCGTGCTTGATGCCTACCACAGCGCACTGGAACGCAACTACGGCCTGCAGAGCCAGCAATCCATCTACCGTGCAGAGCAGCAGGGCGTGCGTGAAGCCCGTGGTGCGCTGCTGCCGCAGATCGACGCCACCGCCAGCTACGGCGCCTCCGAATACACCCGCGACTTCGACCTGCAGAGCAGCATCACCGACAACGACGTGCACACCCGCTACGACGTCGGCGTTACCCAGGTAGTCTACTCGCGGCGCACCTTCGGCAACCTCGACCGCGCCCGCGCCTTCGAAGCCCTGGCCGGCGAAGAGCTCCAGGCATTTCGTCAGAACATCGGCTACCTCGCAGTGGAAGGCTACCTGAAGGCCTCGCAACTGCATGAAGAATCAGCCATCGTCGAAAGCGAACTGGAAAACCACGAAAAACGCCTGCAGCAGCTCGAAGGCATGCGCAGCCGCGGGCTCGCCTCCAGAGCCGACAGCCTCGAAGCGCAGGCGCGCATTGATGAAGTCCGTGCCGAACTGCATTCCCTGCAGAGCGGTTACCGTGCCGCCATGAAAAACCTCGAAGCAGTCACCGGGCTCGACCTGCACCAGCGCCAGCTGATCAGCATCCCGGCCAGGGCCTGGCAAGGCACACCGGCCCTGATCGAACAGGATTGGCTGACCCCGGCACTGGCCGGCTCCGGTGCAGTGCAGCGCGCCAGGGGCGAACTCAACGTCGCCGAAGCCACCCACAGCATGGAGCAGGGCGGCTTCCTGCCCGAAGCCTACCTCAGCCTGCGCCACATCAACAACGACACCTTCGCCACCAACCTGCGTGAAGAAACCCGTCTGGAACTGCAACTGCGCATGCCCCTGTTCAAGGGCGGCAGCACCACCGCCAGAACGCGCCAGACCAAAGAACGCATCCATGCCAGCCGCTACCAGCTGCAGGACACGGAAAACGCCATCCGCGTCGAAGTTGCCAGGCTCACCGAAGACCTCAGCGGCAGCCACAGCCGCATCCAGTCCCTGCAGGCCGCCCAGCAATCGGCAGAAGCCGCCCTGGAAGCAGCCGATCGCGGCTTCATCGGCGGCGTCCGCAGCCTCAATGAACTGCTCGACAGCCGCAACCGCGTATCCCGCGTGCAGCGCAGCCTGACAGCCGAGCGCCACAACAACCTGATCCTGCAATTCAAGTTGCGGCAGACCGCCGGCACCCTGGTTGCCAGCGACATTACCGGTATATTCGGCAACTGAAACAGAATGCAACTATCATCATATCTGCATGGGGAGATGGATATATAGACAACAGCTGACAGCTGGGCACGAAGCACGACATTGCGCTGCGCATGACTCAACACCGAAAGACAAACACGAGGGCCATCGGGATGATGGCTTTCTGCTGTCTGTTGACATCGATTGCCCCGCCGTGCAAGCCTTGGCACCATTGGTGATAATGATAAAGCTATACGTTACGGATAGTGAAACTGACAAAGGGTTATGGAGAGCAAGTCGATGGCACACACTAAGACACAAGTATCTGAGCTGTATGTGGCAATTTTCAACCGCGCCTCGGAAGGCGAAGGAAACAGATACTGGCAGGGGCGTGAAGGCAGCACGGCAGACGTCGCCAACGCGATGCTCGCCACCGAACCGGCACAGACCTACTTCGGCAGCGCCACCGCCGACAACCGCCTGTTCATTGAACACATCTACTTCAACACCCTTGGCCGCAGCGCCGAGGAAGACCCGGAAGGCATCGCCTACTGGGTAGGCCGACTGGAGCAGTCAAGTCAGGGAGACGTCATCGTCGCCATCATCGACGCCCTGCTCAGACACGCCCCCGATGCCTCCGACATGCACAAGGAAAACCAGCAGAACTTCCTCAACCGGGTCAAGGTCTCCAACTACACCAGCGACATCAGCGACGCCTTCCCGGCCGGTTTTGACTACGAGGAAAACCTCGGTTTCACCACCAATCTGCTGGTCAACGCCGACCCCGCCACCGTCGAAGCAGCCAAGGCCAAGGTCTTTGCCCTGATCAACCCCGACAGCATCTTCACGCTTCAGTCGCTGCCCGGGCAGACCGACGTCGACCTCAGCATTGACGCCGACCCGCAACTCAGTGAAAGCCTGCTGGCCTTCCTGCAGGATGTCGCCAACCTCGACCTGGTCGCCGAAGGCCTGCTCGACGAACAAGGCAACCCCACCGGCAGCATCGGCCACGTCAGCATCGTCGACAACCCGGCTGACGGCACCACCAGCATCAGCCTCACCAGCGACGACGGCATCAACGGCAGCTGGCAGATCGACGGCAGCCTGGCACACCTGGCCAGCATCCTGTTCGGCGATGCCCTGGACAGCCCTGCCACCGGCATCGTCCTCACCACCAACAGCAACAACGGCGGTACCATCGAGCCCGGCTTCACCGGCGTCGGCGCCGACCACATCATCGTCGGTCGCCCGGAACTGCTGCACGGCGCCTACATTGACGGCGGCCCCGGCTACAACACCCTCAGCATCGACATGAGCGGCGTGTTCGCCCAACCGCTGCAGCTGCTCAACATCCAGCAGGTCAACGTCACCAACCTGCCCAACAACTACCGCCTGGACCCGCAGCTCTTCGGCGACCTGCTGACCTTCCCCGGCAGCAACCTCTCCAGCGAACTCTGGACCACCGGCTCCACCCTCGACCTGAGCCGCGCCACCAGCCTGGAAAAACTGCTGATCACCGAAAGCGGCCTCAGCTACAACGACCACGGCCCGCTGGCCGTCACCGGCATCAAGGGCAGCACCACCGCCCGCCTGGAAGGTGACTTCCACCAGAGCGTCGGCCTGTACTACGGCAGCGGGCAGGGCAACGGCATCGACCTCGAACTGGCCAACGTCACCATGGCCGAAGGCAGCCTGGCACTCGGGCATAATGCCGGCGTCGTGCGCCTGCTCTCCGAAGGCGCCATCAACGTCCTGCAGAGCGCCGACTTCGGCGACGTATTCCGCCAGCTGATCGTCACCGGCAGCGCCGAACTGAGCATCCAGAATCACCTCAGCTTCGCCTTCGGCGAAGCGTACATCGACGCCTCCGCCAACACCGGCGGCCTGCGCCTGAGCCTCAGCTCCCAGCACAATGCCCCGCAGCTGGACGACATCACCATTTTCGGCTCGCAGACCCGCGACGTCATCACCATCGACGCCAGCGCCCACGGCGTCCTGCTGAACATCGACACCAACACCGGCGCCGACACCCTGATTCTCGACAGCGTTCACGCCCGGGCCGGCTCCAGCATCACCGGCGCCACCCTCACCCTGCGCATCGAAGGCAGCAGCTCCGACCTGACCGGGGTCAGCTTCGGCAACGTCGAGCGCATCGAAATCGCCGGCGGCTCCAGCCTGACCCTGACCCAGCAGCAGCTCACCGAACTGGGTGCCGACACCTTCGCTGCCGGCCACGCCGCCGGCAAGGTCGACCTGCACATCGTCGTCAGCCAGAGCACCAGCCTGGCCGAGCTGCTCGACCTCGACCAGCTCGACAGCAACGTCAAACTCAGCTTCAGCGTCCTCAAGGGCGCCACCCTGAGCCTGACCGCAGAACAGCTGCACCTGTACCTGGCCCACAACAACGCCGTCACCGGGCAGGGCGACCTGCACATCACCGGTGCCGGCCTGCGCTTCGATCCCGAGACCGGCAGTGCCTACGGCACCGGCGGCCGCATCGACAAGGACAACATCGACGGCACGGTAAGCATCACCACCGAATACAACGGCTTCAACCGGCCCGCCCCCGGCCCGGACAGCAACACCCTGACCATCACCGCAGACGGCAGCGGCCCGCTGATCATCAGCGACGACATCCTCGCCCCGCACGTCAGCCACCTGATCATTCAGGGCAACCAGGATGTCCAGCTCGGCGGCAACATCGAACTGGGCAACAACTTCACCCTGAACTTCGCCGGCCTCGACGGCAGCATCGACAGCCTCACCCTGAGCC
>JAAYHO010000389.1 GCA_012735335.1 Gammaproteobacteria bacterium | reverse complement strand
GGCCGATACTGCCCAGCCCCGCCAGGTTGAGAACCATTTCCCCGCCCTTGCCCACGCCCAGCGAGACGCTGTCCACGTTGGCCGGCAACAGGGTAGCCAGTTGCACCGTCTCGCCATTGAAGCTGCCCTGGGCCTCAAAGCGGTATTTGCCGGGCGGCAAGGTATTGCCGCTGGCATCCTGACCATCCCAGGCAAAATCGATGATGCCGGTTTCCTGTGCGCCCATATTGATGGTGGCCACCATGCTGCCGGCCTCGTCATACACGTTGACCAGCACAGCCTGGCTGGCCTGGGGCAGTACCAGCTGGCCGTTGAATCCGGCCTGCGGATCGACCATCGCCTCCTCACTGGGGAAGACCACGGTACGGCCGACCATGGAAGAAGCCTGCAGCGCCTGTGAGGACTGGAAGCTGCTGGCCATGGCATCGATGCTGGAGTTCATCTTCTCGATCCCCTCCACGGTGCTGAACTGCGCCAGCTGGGCAATGAACTCGCCGTTTTCCTGGGGCGACAGCGGGTCCTGGTTGTTCAACTGCGCCACCAGCAGCTCGAGAAACTCGTTTTTACCCAGCTCGTCGCCCTTGGCAAAACGACTCTGGTCGACCTGATACTGGTCAAGCAGGCTGTTACCGACACTGATATTCATCCCCTGCTCTCCTTATTGTCCGAGGGTCAGCACACGCTGCAGCATGGTCTTGGCGGTATTCATGATTTCCACGTTGGTCTGATAGGCCCGGGAAGCAGCCATCATGTTGGCCATCTCCTCAACCACGTTGACGTTGGGGTAATACACATAGCCCTCCTCGTTGGCCATGGGATGGTCGGGCTCGTAGCGGGCCTGCAGCTCGGCATCGGACTCCACCACCCCCAGCACATTCACGCCCTGTCCGGCCTGGTCATCGGGGGCAAACAGCGAGCCGCCGAGGGCTTGCTGCTGCTCGTTGAACATGGTGGAAAACACCGCATGCCGGGCACGGTAGGTCTGGTCGATGCTGCTGGATACCGTCTCGGCGTTGGCAATGTTGCTGGCCACGGTGTTGAGGCGCACCGACTGGGCGTTCATGCCGGAACCGGCGATATCGAAAATGCGATCAAGAGACATGATCAATCTCCCCGCAGGGCTGTCATCAGCCCCTTGAATTTGCCATTGAGGAAGGTGAAGCTGGCCTGAAAGTCGATGGCGTTCTCGGTGTAACGCGCCTGCTCGGCCTGCACTTCGACGGTATTGCCATCAATCGACGGCTGGTGCGGTGTGCGATAACGCAGCCCGGCGGCCTGGTCGATGAAACCTTCCATCTGCAGGTGCGCAGCGTGGGTGCGGGCCATCCGCACCGACTTGCCCTCGCCGCTCTGCTGGGCCTCCAGCACACTGGCAAAATCCAGATCCCGGGCCTTGTAGTTGGGGGTGTCGGCGTTGGCAATGTTGTTGGCCAGCACCGCAGCACGGTCGGCGCGAAAAGCCAGAGCCTGCTCATGTAGTCCCAGGGCGCGGTCAAAACTCAAACTCATGGTGGCAATCCTCACAGCGGCCAAACGGCCAATGTTCTGTTGCCAGTTACAAAGCAACAGTTATGCCACTTATATCTATTCCTTTATTTTCAATAGCTTGAGAGTTTTACTGAGCTTTCAATGGCAACCAATTTCCGCCCAGCGGCAAACAGTGGCGGCAAGCCAGTGCCTACCGACGGCTCCACGCCCATGGATTGCCGCGCTTCGCTCGCAATGACGGGGTATGCGACACTGACTAGCCCTGCCACCATGCGAGCTGCCCAACCCCAACGTCATTGCGAGGAGCGTAGCGACGTGGCAATCCATGGG
>JAAYHO010000052.1 GCA_012735335.1 Gammaproteobacteria bacterium | reverse complement strand
TCCTCCAGCCACTGCTGCCAGGGTTGGCGGATCTGCCCCAGCGCTGCCTCTCGCTGCGCCAGCACGGTGCCGATCAATTGCTGCAGATCGCTCTGCTGCGGTGCCTCGGCGCTGCTCAGCCAGCGTCGGGTCTGGGCCTGCAGCTGACCCGGACTCTGCCAGTTGCTCTGGACCCAGGCCAGGGTCGTACCCTGCAGCACATAGCAGTGCTCGCGCCAGTAATCCCGTACCACCTCGGCCAGCAGCTCGGAGTGGTCGGTTTCCAGGCTCTGTTCGAACAGGCTGCCGCTGTCGAAGGCATGCTCGCGCAGCATGCGCTGACACCAGCCGTGGATGGTGGATACCGCTGCCTGATCCATCCACTGCCCGGCAATATCCAGCTTGTGGGCGCTGCTGGCATGCAGTGCCGGGTCAACATCTTCGAGCAGACCGGCGAGTATCGGGTCCGGCTCGGCCAGCTCGCCGCGAAAGGCCTGGGCGGCCTGCACCAGACGGGCGCGGATACGATCGCGCAGCTCCTGGGTAGCGGCATCGGTAAAGGTTACTACCAGAATCTCCGGTGGCAGCAGCTCCCGGCCAAACCCCGCCTGCCCGCCGTGGCCGAGAATCAGCCGCAGATACAGGGCGGAAATGGTGAAGGTCTTGCCGGTACCGGCGCTGGCCTCGATCAGACGGCTGCCGCGCAGCGGGCAACGCAGTGCCAGGGGGGTATTGTTGCTCATGCCTGTTCCTCCCCGGCCCGGGTGATGGTGATCAGTTTGTCAGTGTTGGCATCCAGCAGCGGCTGATACAGTAGCCCGGCCCAGTCGGTAAACTCACCGTCGGCCCACAGGCTGGCAAACTCGGGATAGGTGCGCTGCAGTACCGCGCTCTTGTCCCGCTCGCCGCCACGGTAGTCCGAGCCTTCATAGCAGCCCCGGGCCGCTTCCTCACGCCTGTCTTCCCTGGCAGTCAGATAGGCGAAGGCGGTGTCCGGCGCCACCGGCAGGGGTCGACACAGGCTCTGCTGCCAGGCGCTCAGCCAGTCACCGATGATCTGCCGCGCCTGCTCAGGCTCCAGCGGGGCCAGCTCGATGGTAGCGTCGACGCCGATCAGCACGCTGTGCAGCGGGTGAGCATTGGCAGCGGCCAGCACATGGCTACTCCACAGCGCCATAAGCTTCGACCAGCGGGCCTTGCCCTTGTCCAGCAACTTGCCCGGCTCCAGGCTGATCCGCGCCAGCGCTTCGCCATGCGAGCTACCCCGTAACCCGGCCAGCGCACTGAGCAGCTGCACACCGGGAATATCCGCCTGCAGCAACAATGCCTGCTCCAGCGGCTGATCCCAGCGCTGCAGCAGCCCGGCATAGCGTTGCAGTTGCTCGCCCAACGGCTGACACACCTGATCCAGCGCCAGCTGGGCAAACCCGGCCAGGGGCACTTCACCCCGGGCCCGCAGCCGGGCAGCGGCCTGTTGCAACTGCTCATCCCAGTCCTGCTGCGGGTGGCGCAACGCCTGCTCCAACAGCCATTGCCGCAGCTGGTATTGCTGCAGACCATCGAGGGTGAAGGGCTCATCGTCCTCGGTCAGGGTTTCCTGCTCACGCAGGAATACCTTGAGCCGGTAGCCGAAGAAATATTCCGCCGGATTGCGCAGAAAGCGCTGCAGCTGGCTCAGGTCGATGGGCTCGACCAGCGGCAATTGATCCAGCGGGGTATCGATCTGCCTGCTGCTCCCCCCCTCATGCAGCGCCCGCCACTCGGCGGCATAGCTGAACAGTCGGTCGTCGCCGCTGAAGTAACGGCGGCTGAAGGGTTGCAGCGGGTGTTCGGTGGTCAACGCCGACAGCAGGTCGCCGTCGCCAGCCAGAGTCCAGCCCGCCTCCAGGTGATCGCGCAACTGGCCGATCAGCACCGATGGAGGGCGCTCGGTATTGTCGCGGATGCTGCGCCCGACCCAGCTGATGCTCAGGCAGTCCCGGGCGGACAGCAGTGCCTCCAGCAGCAGATAGCGGTCATCCTCGCGCCGGGAGCGGTCGCCCGGCCGATAGTCCTGGCCCATCAGATCAAAATCCAGTGGCGGCTGGGCGCGGGGGTAGTCGCCATCATTCATGCCCAGCAGGCAGACATGGCGGAACGGGATGGCGCGCATCGGCATCAGGGTGCAGATATTCACCGCCCCGGCCAGAAAACGCTGGCTCAGCGAGCCCTGACCGAGACTGGACAGCCATTCCTCGGCCACCACCGTCAGCGGCAGCTGTTCTTCCAGCCCGACCGATTCGCACAGCTCCAGCCAATGTTCGAGCCCCTCCTGCAACTGCGCCAGCAGCAACTGATCCTGCTCGGTCTGGGCATTGAAGAAATCCGCCAGCAGCATGCGCAGCCGCTCACCCCACTCACCCGGTGCCGCCGGGCGGGCCAGCGCCTGCTCATGGTGGTCGAGGCGTTCCAGCAACTGGCTGAGCGGGCCGATCAGCGCTGCATCCAGCCCACCCACTTCATCAAAGGGTTCGACCCCGGCCCAGGCAGCACCGGGACCGCTGGCATAGCCCAGCAGCATGCGGCGCAGGCCGAAGCGCCAGCTGTTGCCCTCCAGCCCGGCGGGCAGGCCCCGGGCGGCACGGCGCTGCTGATCCAGCCCCCAGCGGATGCCGGCACCTTCTATCCAGCCCCGCAGGGTCGGCACATCCGCCTCGCTCAGGGCAAAGCGCTGACGCAGGGCCGGCACATCCAGCAGGTCGAGCACTTCACTGACCGGCAGACGGCTATCCGGCAAGCGCAGCAGGTGCTCCAGGGCAATCAGCAGCGGCTGCTGACCACGCTGCCCCTGATCGGCCAGGGTGAAGGGTATATGCCGGGGATCACCCGCTGCGTATTGGCCGAACACCGCCTGCACGTGGGGGGCGTAGCTGTTGACGTCCGGCACCATGACGATCACGTCCCGAGGCCTGAGCGTGGGGTCGCGGCCAAAGGCATCCAGCAACTGGTCATGCAGTATCTCCACCTCCCGCTGGGGGCTGTGGGCGACCTGAAAGCGCAGCGAGCAGTCGTCCTGTGCCTCCACCGGCGGCCACAGCTCACGGGATTCGGCCAGCGGGCGCAGTTCGAGAATATCCTGCTGCAGCTGTTGCAACAGCGTCTGCCCGGCGGGTGCCTCGAACAGATCCACCCGCCCGCCGTTGATCGCGGCAAACCGGGACTCATAACTGGCCCGTTCGTCATGCTGATCCAGCAGGTTGATATAGTCTCGCCCCTGCTTGCCCCAGGCCGCCAGCAGCGGATGGGCATGCTGATGCAGCTGGCTGGCATCCAGGCTCAGGGGCACATCCGGCCGCCGTTGCTGGCGACGGTACTGGTGCCGCAGCAGGTCCTGATCGGCGACGATATCGCCCCAGTGGTACTGGCAGGGGTTGAGCACCGCCAGCAGCACCTGGCTGAAACGCCCGATCACCGCCAACGCCTCCAGCGTCTGCGCCGGCAGGGAAGAGATGCCGAACACCACCACCCGCCGGGGCAGCATGACCGGACGCTGTTCGACACCCAGCATATGCTCGACAAAACGCGGATGGATACCGGCGCGGCTGTCACTCAGCCGCTCGGCACCGACATCCGCCAGCACCGCCCGCCACAGCGCCGGTTGCCAGCGCTCCTCGTCATCCAGGGGACGCAGGCCCTCCCGAGCCAGGCCGATGCGGTCCTGCCCGGCGGCCCAGTCGTTCAGCCAGTCAGCCCGGTACACCTGATACTGGTCAAACAGATCCGCCAGCCGCTGGGCCAGCTGATAGCGCTTGCGGCAATCCGGATCATTCGCCAGAAAGCGCTGCAACGGGGCAAACTCGGGCTGCTCCGCCAAGGCTGGCAGCAGCCGCATCAACCGCCAGCTCAGCGGCTGCTTGTCCAACGGTGAGGTTTCCGGCACCGCTTCCCGGCCCAGCACGTTGCGGTAAGCATCCCACAGAAAACGCGCGGGCAACTGCACATCCACCGCAGCGGCAATCCCGCAACCACCCTGCTCCGGATCAGCCGCCAGCGCCATATGCAGCCACTGGGCAATGCCGTTACTCTGCACCAGCATCACCTCGTTCTCCAGCGGCGCAAGGGGATGGGCACGCAGCCAGTCGACCACCAGCTCACGCAGGCTTTCCAGCCGGTTACCGTGGATGATCATCAGACCGGGGGTCAGATCCTGGGCGTGTGGCATGGGGGCTCCGTTGGTTCAGTCCAGAGAAAGGGGCAACTTTGCCAACAGCCTACCAGCACCCTGCGACATTGTGTGTCGCGAGGGGCATTACTGCCGCCAGCAGTCGGCTACACCTGACTGCCCAGATAGCGCCTTTCCCACGGACTGATCTCGTCCATGAAGCTTTCCAGCTCCAGCTCCTTGCAAGCGAGATAGCCTTCGATGAATTCCGGGGTGAAGAACTCTCGGGCCACCTCGCTGATGCGCAAGCGGCGCAGGGCGCGGTGTACGGTGCAGCTCAGACGCAGGTCGTCCGGCACCTCGAACTCCCGTTGTGCGGGCAGGTCCGGGCGCAGTTCATGTTCGATGCCGTACAGGCCTGCGGCCAGGCTGGCGGCGATCGCCAGATAGGGGTTGGCATCGGCTCCCGGCACCCGGTTCTCCACCCGCCGGGCATCCGGCTCGCTGGTCGGTACCCGCAGCCCGGTACGGCGGTTGTCCTGTGACCAGCACAGGTTGTTGGGCGAGGCGTAGGTATGGCAGTAGCGCTGGTAGGAGTTGACGTTCGGTGCCATCAGCAGGATCAGGTCGCCAAGTCCGGCCTGCAGCCCGCCGAGGTAGTACTGGAACAGCTCGCTGGCCTGCTGGCTGTGCGGATCGGTGAAGATATTCTGCCCGCTGCCATCCACCACGCTCTGGTGAATATGCATGGAGGAGCCGGGCATCTTCGCCAGCGGCTTGGCCATGCATACGGCGATCAGCCCATGCTTGAGGGCGATCTCATGCAACATGAACTTGAACAGGAAGGTCTGGTCGGCGATCAGCAGCGGATCGTCATGCAGGAAGTTCACCTCGTACTGGCTCAGGCCCATCTCGTGCAGCACCGCCTCACAGGGGATGCCGACGGCGGCCATGCTCGCCTTGAGCTCGGTGAAGAAGGGCTGCAACGCATGGGCCGAGCCAGCGGCAAAGGCCTGATTGCCCACCTCGCGGCGACCATCCAGCCCCACTGGCGGGCGAAATGGCTGCTGGACGTCCGGATTCTGCTCGAACAGGTAGAACTCGATTTCCGTCGCCACCTTCGGCGCCCAGCCCCGTGCCGCGTAGCGCTCCACCACCCGCTGCAACATGCTGCGTGAGGACAGCCGGGACGGCGCACCGTCCGCTTCCAGCGCTTCACACAACGCCAGCGCCCGTGGGCTCGCCGTCCAGGGGGTGATGTGCAGCTGTCCGGGAATGGTGCGCAGCAGAAAGTCGCTGTCGTCATAGCCGTAGAAACGCGGCTCGGGATAGTCCCCGGTCAGGCATTGCACCAGCACACCATGGGCCATCTGCACCCGACGGCCCTGGATATAGGACTGGGCATTGATCAGCTTGCCACGCGGGATTCCGTTCATATCGGGAATCACGCATTCGACCTCGGCAATGCCGGCCAACCGCTCGGATAGCGACGGCGTTGCGGATAGGGACGTCATGTGAAAGAACCTTGTTGCGACAGCTACCTGCCCGGAAAGGTGTCGATATTACCGCATCGTCCCCTGCTCCGTCATTGCGAGCCCGCAGGGCGTGGCAATCCATGGCTCATCGCAATGACGTTTTTTGTGAGATCCGATCAGTAACTCAGCGGACGATCACCGTCCTCATCCTTGATACGGGTCGGCAGGCCGATCTCGTTGAGCAGATTGATGAAGGGTCTGCAGTCGAGTTCTTCGACGTTGACCATCTTCTGCACATCCCACACGCCCTGGGCGATCAGGATCGCCGCAGCCACCGGCGGTACACCGGCAGTATAGGAGATGCCCTGACTGCCGACTTCTTCCCAGGCTTGCTTGTGGTCGGCGACGTTGTAGATGAAGATCTCCTTGTCCTTGCCGTCCTTCTTGCCCTTGAGGATGTCACCGATGCAGGTCTTGCCGGTGTAGTTGGGGGCCAGCGAGGCCGGGTCGGGCAGCACCGCCTTGACCACCTTCAGCGGCACCACTTCCAGCCCTTCGGCGGTGGTGACCGGCTGCTCGGACAACAGCCCGAGGCTGTTCAGCACCGTGAACACATTGATGTAATGCTCACCGAAGCCCATCCAGAAGCGGATATTCGGCACGTCCAGGTTCTTCGACAGCGAGTGCAGCTCGTCATGCCCGGTCATGTAACTGGTGCGCTGACCAACGACCGGCAGATCATCGGTACGCTTGATCTCGAACATCTTGTTCTGCACCCACTGGCTGTTCTGCCAGCTCCACACCCGACCGGTAAACTCACGGAAGTTGATTTCCGGGTCGAAGTTGGTGGCGAAGTAGTGACCATGGTCGCCGGCGTTGATATCGATGATGTCGATATCACTGACGCTGTCAAAGTGCTCCATGCCCACTGCCGCATAGGCATTCACTACGCCCGGATCGAAGCCGACCCCGAGGATCGCGGTGACCTTGTTCTCGTCGCACAGCTCGCGGCGTTTCCACTCGTAGTTGGCGTACCACGGCGGCGTCTCGCAGATCTTGTCCGGATCTTCATGGATGGCGGTGTCGAGGTAGGCGGCGCCGGTCTCGATACAGGCCTGCAGCACCGACATGTTAATGAAAGGTGATCCGACGTTGATGACCAGTTGCGACTGTGTCTTGGCAATCAGAGCCTTGGTCGCTTCAACATCAAGCGCGTCCAGGGCATGGGCTTGCAATTCACCGGCAGTTTTCAGGCTGCCCTTTTCCCGCACGCTGTCGACGATCTGCTGACACTTCTCGACAGTACGCGAGGCGATGTGGATGTTACCCAGGATGTCGTTATGTTGAGCACATTTGTGCGCAACCACCTGGGCAACCCCTCCGGCACCAATAATCAGAACATTTCTTTTCATTACTTTTCCTCTATACGCCTCCTTGGGCATGGGCTATGACCTCAGGAGAGGCCGCTTTCAAAGTCGTCGTATCCAAACTCGCGCACCAGTTCAACCTCACCGTTGAGCTGGCGTACGGCAATGGAGGGCATTTTTACGCCATTGAACCAGTTCTTCTTGACCATTGTGTAACCGGCTGCGTCGATAAAGGACAGCCGATCACCTACCTTGAGCTCGTGATCAAAGCGGAATTCACCGAAGATATCCCCGGCCAGGCAAGACTTGCCGCAGACCATATATTCGTGGGGACCATCGCAGGGCGCCATCTTCGCCGACTCGCGGTAGATCAGCAGATCCAGCATGTGCGCTTCGATCGAGCTGTCGACAATGGCCAGTTGTTTGCCGTTATAGAGCGTATCCAGCACCGTCACTTCCAGTGAGGTGCTGTTGGTGATGGCTGCCTCACCCGGCTCCAGATAGACCTGCACACCGTAGCGTTCGGAGAAAGCCTTGAGGCGGGCGCATAGTCTGTCCAGCGGATAACCCTCGCCGGTAAAGTGGATACCACCGCCCAGACTGACCCACTCGACCCGCTCCAGCAACGAACCGAAGCGCGTTTCTATCTGCTGCAGCATGCTGTCGAACAGTTCAAAGTCACTGTTCTCGCAGTTGTTATGGATCATGAACCCGGAGATCTGATCCATCACCTGCTCGACCTGGCTCGCGTCCCACTCACCCAGGCGGCTGAACGGGCGAGCTGGGTCGGCAATCAGCCAGTCGGAGCTGCTGACCTGGGGATTCAGACGCAGGCCGC
>JAAYHO010000388.1 GCA_012735335.1 Gammaproteobacteria bacterium | reverse complement strand
CGACAGGGATAGTCTTGATACATCATAAGGAATTGAAAATGCACAAGAAAATGGCAGCGATTGCAATCGCTTCAGCTCTCTTTGCCGGGTGTGCCTCGGTACCGATGGAAAGTCGCGAGGCTTCCAATGCCGCCAAGGCTTTCAGTCAGCCTTCCGGAGATAATGCGGGCCTGTATATCTACCGAAAGGGTGGGCCGGGTGGGTCCTTGAAAAAGGATATCCATATCAACGACCGCTGCGTGGGTGAAAGCGCACCCAAGACGTTCTTCTATGAAGAAGTGCCCGGTGGTGAGGAATACAGAGTCTCCACCGAGTCGGAGTTTTCGCCCAATATCCTGCTATTACGTCCGGAAGGCGGCCGAAACTACTTCATCCAGCAATACATCAAGATGGGCTTGCTCGTCGGTGGTGCAGATCTGAAGTTGGTGAGTGAGGCTGAGGGACGGGCAGCGATTGCCAAGCTGGAAATGGCCAGAAAGGGCAATTGCAGTAATTGAGACCGTAATGGCTGACGAATGGCAGGGCCTCTCCGGCCCTGTACTCATCTGCACCTGTGCTGTTCCCGGCCTCCTTTGGACTCTTTCCCTTTTCCCGGGTGAATTGCATTGTCCGAAGACTCTGTCCAAAATCACTACTGATTGGTAGAAGGAGATGACCCATGCAAAAGCACGCCAGCACCACCCTCGGGCCACATTTTGATACCTTCATAGCCGAACAGCTCAAAAGTGGCCGTTATAGCTCTACCAGCGAAGTGCTCCAGGCAGGGCTGCGTCTGCTCGAGAAGTCCGAAGCACGTCTGACCCGGCTCAGGCAGCTGCTCAAGGAAGGCGAAGACAGTGGTTTCGAAGACTACTCCTATGAGTCGTTTATTCGCGAACTGGACAGCGAAACAGATTAATGGCTGGGTTCAGGCTTTCAAGAAAGGCCAAGGCAGACCTCAAATCCATTGCCCGGTATACCGAAAGCCGATGGGGACGAACCCAGCGAAACCACTACATTCTGCAGTTCGACCAGTGCTTCCAACTCTTGGCTGAAAACCCGCGCATGGGCCAAAGCTGTGATGAGATAATCCCGGGTTACCGTCATCTCCCCCAAGGGAGTCATGTAATCTTCTATTGCCAGGCTACGGAAAGCAGTGTGGATATCATTCGTATTCTGCATAAGCGGATGTTGCCTGAAGAGCACCTATAGTAGGGAAAACCACCGCTCAGGCCGGCTTCTATTCATGAACGAACAGGCCAGTGCCCAAGCGGCAGCTGATGGGCATCCAAAAAGGTTGAGTACGTGCCTACTCCTCGAAGAAGAACCGCTCCTCCCCAAATGCCGGCCTCAGGTGGTTCAGCCAGGTTGCCTGTTCGTCGTAGCGGGCGAAGAAGGGACGTTGTACCCAGTCGGGGTCGCGGCCCTGGATCATGCGCAGGGCCAGGACTTTCTCGCCGTTGATCTCGGTTACGCCCTGAATTTCGACCTTGCCGGGGTCCGAGCTCATGGAGGGGCCGCGGGCGGTTCTGGCGATACCGGATACCTGCTGGATAGCGTCGCGGTAGATTTCCCAGGCGCGTACCAGGGGTACTTCAAAGTAGTGGCGTGCGCCGGTATCCCGTTCCACGAACATGTAGTAGGGGATGATGCCCAGCTCGACCTGGGTCTGCCACAGCCGTGCCCAGACTGCAGGATCGTCGTTGATATGTGCCAGTAGTGGGCCCTGGGCGCGGATCTGGGCGCCGGTGGCGCGTATGCGGCGAATCGCTTCACGGGCGATGGCGGGTTCCAGCTCGCGCCAGTGGTTGTAGTGGGCCATGAGTGCCAGGTGCTTGCCTGCGGCCTGAATCTCTTCGAACAGCGCCAGCAGGTCATCGGCATCCTCGTCGGTGACAAAGCGCTGGGGCCAGAAGCTCAGGGCCTTGCTGCCGATGCGGATGGTGCGCACATGCTCGAACTCGGGGGTCAGCAGCGGCTCGATGCAGGCCCGCAGGTTGCGGGTCTTCATCACCAGCGGGTCGCCGCCGGTGATCAGCACATCGGTCACCTCGGGATGGCTGCGCAGGTAGTCGCACAGTTGGCTCGATTCCTTCGCGGCAATGCGCAGATCCTTGTCACCGACAAACTGTGCCCAGCGGAAGCAGAAGGTGCAGTAGCTGTGACACACCTGGCCGGAGCTGGGGAAGAACAGCACCGTCTCCCGGTACTTATGTTGCAGCCCCTCTACGCGCTCGCCGTCGAGCTGGGGTATGTTGTGTTCCAGTTGCCCGGCTGGGTGCGGGTTCAGGGCGGTGCGCACTTCGGCGACTACGGCGTTGAACTGCTCGGTCGGCCATTCCTCGCGCAGGGCCTGGGCCACGCGCTCGAAATATTCCGGGGCCAGCATGCCGCGCTGGGGGAAGGTCAGCTGGAAGATGGGGTCGTCAGGCACTGCGGACCAGTCGATCAACTGGTCGATGACGTACTGGTTGACCCGGAACGGGAGAACGCTGGCCACCACGCGCATGTCGAAGCGCTGTTGTTCGGACAGCATCTGCAGCTGTGGAATCTTATCCAGCTGCCGGGCGGTATAGACGCGGAATCGTTCGGGTTCGAAAGACGTGGCCAGCTGTGTGATATCGCGGATGGCCACCGCTGATTCAAGTGTTTTCATATTTATAGCTGTTTGAATGTCTGGTCGGCTTTCACCGAGGCAGGTATATGCATCGCAGCCGGGGCGGTGCGGAAGATCATTGGATATCAATGATATACGGACAGGGTTTGCCTGCATCGGGCTTGTCTGATGTGGTCTGATTATTCAATCGAACCGGATGAAAGGATACAGCAAGAAACAAACGCTTGTCCAAAACCGATTAAGAGGACTGAATGAATGCACAGAATTCATTGCCAGTGTGGCGGCGGACGCTTTGAGGCGGAAGGGGATCTGACGCCGCTTGCCGATACCGGGGAGGATGCACAGTGAAGCTGTTGCTGGTGGGTGCCAGTGGACTGGTGGGTAGTCATGTGCTGCAGCGGGCGCTGGTTGATGAGCGTGTCAGCGAGGTGGTGGCACCGAGCCGTTGTGTTCTGATCAGCCATCCGAAGCTGACTGTGCCATTGATTGATTTCGATAATCTGCCCACCGATGCGCCTTGGTGGCAGGTGGATGCGGTGATCTGCACCCTGGGCACTACCATGAAGCGGGCCGGTTCCCAGGCTGCCTTCCGCCGGGTGGATCATGCCTATCCGCTGGCGGTGGCCAAGCGTGTTCGTCAACAGGGTGCGCCAACCTATGTGCTCAACTCGGCTGTGGGTGCCGACGTCGAGTCGCGGTTTTTCTATAACCGGGTCAAAGGGGAGCTGGAGCGTGATCTGGCCGCCTGCGGATTCGACTCTCTGACTCTTGTTCGCCCCGGTCTGATCAGCGGCCTGCGTCAGGAGTTTCGCGCCGGGGAGCGGGCGGCAGAGTGTGTGCTTAAGCTGCTTGGGCCGCTGCTGCCCCGGCGTATGCGGGTCAACCCAGCGGATAATATTGCCCGGGCGTTGCTGGAGGCGGCGATTGAGGCTCGGGCGGGGGTGAATACCGTCGATTCGGCGGCGCTGGTGTGATGTGCCCCGGGAGCGCACAATATCCGGGTCAGTGACTTTGGTATGGATACCCTTCAGGAGCTTTTCCAGCATGAACAGAATTGAGCGTGTGCGGGCAGGGATGCATGGGCTGGCGGATTCCCTCGGCAACCTGCTGGTAGAAGGCTTCCATTACATGGCGCTGTTTGCCATTGGTGTGGTCACCGCCTGGGGCGGCACCCTGGCCTTTATCGGTATGCTGGACAAGGGCCATATCAGCGTCGATGACATCCTGCTGCTGTTCATCTACCTGGAATTGGCGGCCATGGTGGGTATCTACTTCAAGACCAACCACATGCCGATCCGCTTCATGATCTATGTGGCAATCACCGCACTGACTCGTCTGCTGATATCGGATATCTCCCATAACCATGAGCCGGGCTGGGGAGTGGTGATGGTCTCCGGTGCCATTCTGCTGCTGGCGCTGGCTATCCTGGTGGTGCGCTACGCATCGGCCCGCTTTCCCGCCGTCAGGGCGGGTTCTCCCCGGGGGCGGGAAGACGCCCAGGCCGAGCGGGATGATCTGGAGGATTGAAGGGAGGCGGGCGTTGGACTCATCTGCCCCCGCGTGTTTCGCCTCCGGCCGGTAGAAAAAGCAGCAGCGCGAGGGCCGATGCGGCAAACAGCACGATGGCCAGAGCATGGGCGGGTGCGACCGGCAGGGCCGCAGCGAGGGTGGTGCCGATGGCTGCGCAGCTCATCTGCAGGAAGCCCAGCAGGGCCGAGGCCAGGCCGGCCTGCTGGCCGAACGGATGCAGGGCAATGGCGGTGCCCAGCGGGCTGATCAGGCCCATGCCGAACAGGTAGAGCACCATGGCTAGGGTCAGGGTGAGCAGGCTGGGCGCGGCGGCGAACAGGAACAGGCCGGGGCGACAGATAGCCCGGATACCATCGCGGTGCCCTGCGATGTGACCGATGCCGCTGCGCTGGAAGCGGCGGTCCGCCAGGTCGGTGCGCCCAAGGTGGTGGTGCATAACGCGGTGGGTGGGGCCTTTGGCACCTTCATGGATATCGACCCGGCGGTGCTGCAGCGCAACTTCGAGATCAACACCCTGGCCTTGCTGCGGCTGGCGCAACTGACCACTCCGGCCATGGTCGCGGCTGGTGAAGGCGCGCTGATCGTCACCGGCAACACCTCCGCCCAGCGGGGCAAGGCCGGGTTCGCCGGTTTCGCTCCGACCAAGGCGGCGCAGCGCATACTGGCCGAATCCATCGCCCGGGATCTTGGCCCCAAGGGCGTGCATGTGGCCTATCTGATCATCGATGCGGTCATCGACGTGCCCTGGCAGCGGGAACGGCTACCGGAGGCGAAGGATGATTTCTTCATTCATCCCGATGCGATTGCCGAGGAAATCCATCATCTGGCCCACCAGCCAAGGGGCGCCTGGTCGTTCCTTGCCGAAGTACGCCCATTCCATGAACCCTGGTAAGGAAGCAGTATGAGTAACGAAACACAGTCGGCGGCAGAACTGGACGGCCTGACCTTTCTCCGCGAGCGGATGGCCGCTGGCGAGGACGCGCCCATGGGGCAGACCCTGAGCATGTCATTGATCGAGGTAGAGGAAGGCCGTGCCGTGGTGGAGGGCCGCCCGACGCGCAATGTCTACAACCCCATGGGTACGGTGCATGGCGGCTATGCCGCGACCCTGCTG
>JAAYHO010000387.1 GCA_012735335.1 Gammaproteobacteria bacterium | reverse complement strand
TCAAACGCCTGTTGTTCGGCGAGTTTGTGCTCGGTGACAGGTGCGTTATTGCGTTCGCTGGTCATGGCGCGGCCCTCGCGATACTGCCCTGTTCCAGCGCCTGCAATACCTTCTGCTTGGGGCCATCAGCAATGATCCGTCCGGCGTCCATCACGATCAGCCGGTCGACCATGTCCAGCAGACTGACACGGTGGGTGATCAACAGCAGGGTACGGCCCTGACTGAACTGCGTCAGCGCCTTGCGGACGTGATTTTCCAGTGCGCTGTCCATGGCACTGGTCGGCTCATCGAGCAACAGCATGCTGCTGTCTGCCATCACCGCACGGGCCACCGCGACCGCCTGGCGCTGACCGCCGGACAAGCGATTACCCCGCTCACCCACCGGCATGGCCAGGCCATCCGCATGGTTGCCGACCAGCGTGTTCAGACCGGCAATATGGATCGCCTGATGCAGCCGCTCGGTGCTCGGCCGATCCAGCCCCAGGGTGACATTGTCGTAGACGCTGCCGCTGAGCAGCTGCACCTCCTGAGGCACATAGCCGATGCTGCGCCGCAGCTCGGCCGGGTCGATCTGCTCCAGATGCACACCATCAATCAATACCTGCCCGGAGGTGGGGCGATACAGACCAAGAATGAGCTTCTCCAAGGTAGTCTTGCCCGAGCCGTTACAACCGAGAATGCCGACCCGCTCGCCCGCACGGATATGCACAGTGATGCCATTCAGCGCGCTGCGCTGCTCATCCGGGTAGCTGAAACTGACATTGCGCAGCTCGATCTCGCCCCGCAGATGGGGACGGCTGACAAGTTGTTTGCCCGGTGCGCGTTCCTGTTCATGGGCCATGATCTGCTCCACCGACTCCAGCGCCGTCGCGGCCTGGTAGTACTGGGTCAGCAGCGAGGCAGTCTGGGAGATCGGGGCCATGGCACGGGATGACAGCATATAGGCAGCGATCAGCCCGCCCTGGCTCAACTGGCCGTCGATCACCAGATAGACGCCGACGATGATCATGCTCACCGCAACCAGTTGTTGCACCCAGGATGCCAGCGCGCCGACCGACATGCCCAACAGGCGCTGCTTGCCGGAGCAGCCCGCGAGAAACTGGGTGGCCTGTTCCCAGCGTGCCTGCATGCGACTCGTTGCATTGAAGCTTTTCAGGGTTTCCACCGACGACAGGCTCTCGATCAGCCCCGAGTTGCGCTGGGCACTGGCCTGACTGGAGACCTCGCTCAGCTGTCGCATCCGCGCCTGTACAGACAGCGCGTAGAGCACCACCAGCACGGCGCCCAGCAGCACCGGAATGGCCATCGGCCAGGCAATCAGCATGATGATCACCACGAACAGCAGGAAGAACGGCAGGTCAATCAAGGCGGTGACCGTCATTGAACCGATAAAGGAGCGTACCGACTCGAAGGATTGCACGTTGGCGGCGAAGGAGCCGACCGAGGCCGGACGATGCTCCAGACGCATGCCCAGAATCCGTCGCATGATACGTGCCGACAACTTGATATCCGCACGGCTGGCGGCCAGTTCGACGAACCAGCTGCGTAGCAGGCGCAATACCAGATCGGCGCAGACCACGATGGCAGCACCGATAGCCAATACCCACAGCGTGTCGGTGGCCTGGTTGGGTACCACACGGTCATACACGTTCATCACGAACAGCGGCATGGCCAGCGCAAACAGGTTGATGAACAACGCGGCCAGCAGAATGTCGCGGTATACCGGCCGGTTGGTGCGAACCACACTCCAGAACCAGTGCCCGCGGCTGTCATCCTCGGCATCCAGAATGACATCGCCATCGGCGGCGCGAAAGGCCGGCCGACAGTAGATCATCAGGCCGGTGTAGCTGTCGTTGAATTCCTGCAAGGTCAGTTGCTGTGGCTGCATCCCCAGCTCTGGCAGCAGGACATCGACAGTACCGGCCTGAAGATCGAGCGTTTGCAACAGGCAAGCGCGGTTATCCTTGAGCAATGCCACACAAGGCAGCAGCATCCGGTTGAGCCTGCCCAGCGGCTGACGGGTGACCCGGGCGATCAGCCCGACCCGTTCTGCTGCTTCGGCAAATAATGAAGGCGACAGACGACCGTCCACCAGCGCAAGACCATCGACAATGGCATCGCGACTGGTGGCATTTCCATGCCTGGCAGCCAACCACGACAGGCAGGCGGCCAGAGCATCGTCAGGCACTGCTTCCATGTTCACCTTCCGACAAGATTGCCAAGGGCTGCGCCGGCGGAGCAGCCCGATTCCTTATTCGGCGCGATTGATATGCAGCTCAACCCGACGGTTTTCGGCACGGCCTTCAGCGGTCTGGTTACTGGC
>JAAYHO010000051.1 GCA_012735335.1 Gammaproteobacteria bacterium | reverse complement strand
ACGGTCGCGAGTCCGAATTCCTGCTGGAGGAAGGCGCCACCCCGGAACAGGTCGACGCCGCCCTGCGCAAGTTCGGCATGGCCATGGGTGCCTTTGCCATGCGCGACCTGTCCGGTCTGGATATCGGTCTGGCCATTCGCACCCGTCAGCGTCAGACCCTGCCTGCCGAGTTCAAGCTGCCGACCATCCTCGACAAGATGGCCGAGGCCGGCATGCTCGGCCAGAAGACTGGCAAGGGCTTCTACGTCTACGAGAAAGGCTCACGCACCCCGCTGCCCAACCCGGAGCTGCCGGCGATTCTCGAAGCGGCATCGAAGGAACAGGGTGTCGAGCGCCGCGAACTGAGCGATGAGTACATCATCGAGCGCACCATGTACGCGCTGATCAACGAAGGGGCGAAGATTCTGGAAGAGGGCATTGCCCAACGTGCCAGCGATATCGACGTCATCTATATCAACGGCTACGGCTTCCCGGCCCACCAGGGCGGCCCCATGTTCTATGCTGACGCAGTCGGTCTGGAGCGTGTATACGCCCGCATCTGCGAATTCCACGAACAGCTCGGTGCCTGGTGGAAACCCGCACCGCTGCTGGAAAAACTGGCCAAAGAAGGTCGCAAGTTCGCCGATCTCTGAGACTTGTTCCTGCGGCTGTCGTCCATGCGGCAGCCGCGGATTGAATAACAACGAGGACCCAACATGGAAATCCATTACACAGCAGAACAACTCGCCTTCCGCGATGAAGTGCGTGAATTCCTCAAGCAGGAACTGCCGGCGGATATCGCCAGCAAGGTCAAACTCGGCAAGCATCTGACCAAGGCCGACCACGAGCGCTGGCAGCAGATTCTGTCGAAGAAAGGCTGGTACGCACCGGGCTGGCCGGTGGAGCACGGCGGCACTGACTGGGGCCCGGTGGAAAAGCACATCTTCGACGAAGAGACCTCCGCCGCCGGTGCCCCGCGCACCATCCCCTTCGGCGTCGCCATGGTCGCTCCGGTGATCATCAAGTTCGGTAGCGAGGCGCAGAAGCAGCAGTACCTGCCGCGCATCCTGTCCGGTGAGGACTGGTGGTGTCAGGGTTACTCCGAGCCGGGTGCCGGTTCCGACCTGGCCTCGCTGAAGACCCGCGCCGTGCGTGATGGCGACCACTACGTGGTCAACGGTCAGAAGACCTGGACCACCCTGGGCCAGCACGCCAACATGATCTTCTGCCTGGTGCGCACCGACCCGGAAGCCCAGCAGCAGCGCGGTATTTCCTTCCTGCTGATCGACATGGCCACCCCCGGTATCACCGTACGTCCGATCATCACCCTGGACGGCGACCACGAAGTCAACGAAGTGTTCTTCGACGACGTGCGCGTGCCGGTCGAGAATCTGGTCGGTGAAGAGAACAAGGGCTGGACCTGCGCCAAGTACCTGCTGACCCACGAGCGTACCGGCCTGGCCGGCATCGGCACCTCCAAGGCGGCCCTGAGCCACCTGAAGAAGATCGCCGCCAAACAGCAGAAAGGCGGCAAGTCGCTGCTGGATGACCCGCTGTTCCGCGCGCAGATCGCCGAAGTGGAAATGTCGCTGATGGCCGCCGAGATGAGCACCCTGCGCATCGTCGCCGCTGCCTCCGAAGGTGGCGTACCCGGTGCCGAGAGTTCCATCCTCAAGGTCCAGGGCACCGAGATCCGTCAGGCCATCACCCACCTCATCCGCAAGGCCCTGGGCCCCTACGCCCTGCCCTTCCTGCCGGAAGAGTTCGAAGGTGACTTCGACGGTGAGTACCTGGTAGCCGACTACGCTGCGGCGCCGGCTTCCACCTACTTCAACATGCGCAAACTGTCGATCTTCGGCGGATCCAACGAGATCCAGAAGAACATCGTCTCGAAAATGATT
>JAAYHO010000386.1 GCA_012735335.1 Gammaproteobacteria bacterium | reverse complement strand
GCCGAATTCGTCAGCGTACTGCTGCCGGATGATGAGCAGCTGTACCTGCTGGCTTCGGATGCCGGTTACGGCTTCGTGGTGCAGGGTGCGGATCTGCAGTCGCGCAACAAGAACGGCAAGGCGCTGCTGAGCCTGCCGGAAGGGGGCCGGGTACTGACGCCGATTCCGGTGACTCAGCGCGACACTGATCAGGTAGTGGCCCTGTCGAACGAAGGGCGGCTGTTGGTATTCCCGCTCAGGGATCTGCCGCAACTGTCCAAGGGCAAGGGCAACAAGATCCTCTCGGTACCCTCGGCGCGGGTCAAGAGCCGCGAGGAGTTCGTGCTGGGGCTGGCGTTATTGACCGAAGGAGCCAGCCTGGTGCTGACCGCCGGCAAGCGGACCCTGACCCTCAAGCCATCGGATCTGGAGCACTATCGCGGCGAGCGCGGGCGGCGCGGCAACAAACTGCCCCGGGGCTTCCAGAAGGTGGATGCACTGCAGGTGGAGGGGTAGGGCGGGTTGGCGAGCGCCTGCTCGCCGACAGCTATCAGTAGCGCAAAGTGACAGGTGTAGCGCAGGCGCGCTACACCCCGGGTGCACTCTCAGTCGCTACCCAATATCTTCAACTGCTGCTCCAGCTGGCTCTGCCAGGGCTCCAGCAGCCGTTCCACACAGTGGCTGCCCGGCTGGCTGGCCAGGCGACGCAGTATGGCCTTGTCCTTGAGCAGGCCGCTGTTGGCCAGTTCGCTGTCGAGCAGCAGCAGGTTGCGACTGTGCTGCAGACGCTCCAGCATCTGCGCGCAGTCGGTTGACTCCTCGGGCAGCTGGTCCGGGGCGATATCCTGGCAGGGGGTGTGGCACAGGGCGAGCTGGATATGCAGGGCGATGCCGGTATCGGCAATCTGCAGCTGCAGTTCGTGCCCCAAGACTCGCAGCAGCTCGCCACAGCACAGTGCTGCACCCAGCTGATCCGGGTGGTCCGGATGGAACAGGATCAGGCTGGTACCGTCCATCAGGGTATGCAGTTGTCCACCACAGCTGCGGCCGGTCTGCTCCAGCTGCTCGCGGTACCGCTCCAGCAGTGCCAGCAACCGTGGACGGGGCAGGCGGTGCAGGCTCTGCAGGTTGCCCAGACGTATGGCCAGCAGGGTGCTGGCAGGACTCTGCTCCAGCGGGGTGGCGGGTAGCTCATTCAGCTGCTCGGAGAGTTCAGCGGCGGTGCTGCGGATTTCCTCTTCATCGGGCGCAATATCTTCGCTCAGGGCCGGCAGTTCAGCGGTGATACTGGCGCTGTCTCCAATGTCCGCTTCGCTGACAGCGGTTGCAGGAGTCTGCTCTGACTCTTCATCGTGGAGGGCAATGTCATCGGCAGGGCTGGCGCTGTCCACCTCGAAGCCGACGTCAATCTCAGTATCCAGCACCGGTTCAGGCTCCGGTTCCGGCTCCGGCTCCGGCGGCAGGTCGGTAATACGCCGCTGTGCCAGGCGTCTGGCCAGATCGCCCAGCTCGTCACCACGGTGAATACCCGGTGCTGGCTGGTTGGAGTCGGCATACCAGTTGCCCAGGCCCACCAGGATGCGCCGCATATTGACGCCCAGGCGCCAGGCAGTCACTCCGGCGATCAGTACCAGTAGGGCGAGGCTCCAGAGCAGGCCTTTGAGCAGGCGGGCGACTGGCGCGGAAAAAGGTTCCCGGGCCAGGCTCAGCTGCAACTGGCCTATCAGCTCTTCCTGGGCGTGCACGGCGGCGGTAAAGCGCCCCTGGCCGGGGGCCAGGTTGTCCGTGCCGGGGCGGCGCCCGGCCTCGGCAACGGTGCGTCCGTTGGTGCCGGTCAGGGTGGCATGGGCAATCAGCGGGTTCTGCGCCCACTGGGCGAGGATGATATTCAGGCTCAGGGTGTCATTGGCGGCCAGCGGGTCAGCCACCAAGGTTGCAATCTGCCGGGTCAGTTCGCTGCCGGCCTGGTCAGCCTGCCGGGCAATATCTCTCTGCAGCTGGAACTGACCAAACCACAGCACCAGCAGGAACATCGCCAGTAACGGAATCAGTGCCAGCAGCATCAGGCTGCTGGGCAGGGTCAGGCGTTTCTGGCGCAGCGTGGCATGACCGCGCAGGAATAGGTTGTCTGGAGAAGGCTGTTTTGGGTTCAAGGTGCGACTCGATGTTGTAGGAGAAGGCAGGGCGCAAGCTGTAATCAAATTGACGCTAGTATAGCTATTCGCCCTGAGCGGAAAAAGGCGGCAGCTGTGATGCGGCAGGCATTGCGGTTAGAATGGCGGATTCCTTTTTCTGACTGGAGCGACGCCTTGAAGGAAATCGTCCTGATCAACATTACCGGCCCTGATCGCCCCGGCCTGACCGCGGCCATTACCGGCATTCTGGCCCGGGCCAATGTCGGGATTCTGGATATAGGCCAGGCTGTTATCCATGACACGCTGTCCTTTGGCATTCTGGTGGAAATGTCCGATGACACCAGCCATTCAGACGTGCTCAAGGAGGTTTTGTTCCGCGGCTATGAATTGGATCAGCAGGTGCGCTTCACCCCGGTCAGTGCCGATGAGTACGGTCGCTGGGTCACCGGGCAGGGCAAGGCGCGGCATATAGTGACCCTGCTGGCGCGGCGGGTGACCGCCGAGCACATCGCCCGGGTCAGCGAGATCACTGCCCGCTACGGGCTGAATATCGATCATATCGACCGCTTGTCCGAACGTATTCCCGATGGCATGCCCGCCGACCAGGGCAAGGGTTGTATCGAGTTTTCCGTGCGTGGTGAACCGGATGATCCGGCGGCGCTGCGCAGCGAGTTTCTGGCCATTGCCCAGGAGCTGAATGTGGATATTGCCTTCCAGCAGGACAGCGTGTTCCGCCGCAACCGTCGACTGGTGGTGTTCGATATGGACTCCACGCTGATCGATGCCGAGGTCATCGACGAGCTGGCCAAGGCGGCCGGAGTGGGTGATCAGGTGGCTGCCATTACCGAGCGGGCGATGCGTGGTGAGCTGGACTTCAAGGCCAGCTTCCGCGAGCGCATGGCACTGCTCAAGGGTTTGCCGGAAAGTGTACTGGAAGAAATCGGCCAGTCGCTGCGCCTGACCGAAGGTGCGGAAACCCTGATCGGCCAACTGCGCCGTCTGGGCTACAAGACCGCCATCCTGTCCGGCGGCTTCAGCTATTTTGCCGAGGGTCTGCAGCGCCGACTGGGGATCGATTACGTGTACGCCAACGCCCTGCCGATCAAGGATGGGTTGGTGACCGGTGAGGTGCTGGAGCCGATTGTTGATGGTGAGCGCAAGGCACTGCTGCTGCGCGAGCTGGCCCAGCGTGAGGGTATCAGCCTGGAACAGACCATCGCCGTGGGCGACGGGGCCAATGACCTGCCAATGCTGTCGATTGCCGGTCTGGGCGTGGCCTTCCGTGCCAAGCCACTGGTCAAGCAGTCGGCCAAGCAGGCGATTTCCACCCTGGGACTGGATGGCATCCTGTATCTGCTGGGGTTCCGCGACCGGGAAGGGTTCTGAGGCTGGTTGAAGTCTGCCGGGCGTAGCGCAGGCGCGCTACACCCGATTTCGGGTTACTCGTGCGAGAAGCTGTAGTTCATGCTGTCGCTGGGTGGCTGCAGGTAGTTGCCCTGGATGTAGTTCACCCCGGCCTGCCATAGGGTCGGCATCATGATGGCGCTGTCGACGTTGGAAACGATGGTCAGCTTGCCCTGATTGTGCAGGGTGGCGATCATTTCCTTGAGCTGCTCCACGTTGTCCGGATTGTTCAGGTCGCTGCTGAAGGATTCGTCAATCTTCACATAGTCCACCGGCAGATGCTTGAGCACCGCATAGGGGTTCAGGGCACCGCCGAAATTGCTCAGCGAGATGCGCGCATGGATGGACTGCAGGGATTCGGTCAGTACCTTGGCATGCTTCAGGTAGTTGTTGGCGTCCGCATCATTGAACTGGAAGATCAGTGCGTCGGCGGGCAACCGGGTTTCCTTGAGCAGGGCGGAGATCCATTTGACGATTTCCGGGTCCTGCAGGCTGGCGCTGCTCAGGTTGAGAATCAGCCGGGTATCAGCACCCTTGCTGCGGTGCTGGGCCAGCAGTGTCACTGAACGGCTGATCAGCCAGCGCTCGATATCCATGGCCAGCCCCGATTCCTGGGCGGCGGATTGGAATTCCGTCGGCGGAATTTCCTCACCCTGATTGTTCAGCAGTCGCAGGAAGGCCTCGTAGTGTTCGGCACTGTCCCCGCGCAGACTGATGACCGGCTGGAATTCCAGTTTGAAGGCATCGGTTTCCAGCGCATGGCGGATCTGGGCAATGATATTGCCCCGGTTAGCCATGTGCTCCAGCTCTTCCAGCGGGTTGAATACCT
>JAAYHO010000050.1 GCA_012735335.1 Gammaproteobacteria bacterium | reverse complement strand
TTCCGTGAGGAAGGCAAGGACGTACTGCTGTTCATCGACAACATCTACCGTTACACCCTGGCCGGTACCGAAGTATCCGCGCTGCTGGGTCGTATGCCGTCCGCGGTAGGTTATCAGCCGACCCTGGCTGAGGAGATGGGCGTTCTGCAGGAGCGTATTACCTCCACCAAGACCGGTTCCATCACCTCCATCCAGGCCGTATACGTACCTGCGGATGACTTGACTGACCCGTCGCCTGCCACCACCTTCGCTCACCTTGATGCGACTGTGGTACTGAGCCGTGACATCGCTTCCCTGGGTATCTACCCTGCGGTTGACCCTCTGGACTCCACCAGCCGTTCGCTGGACCCGCTGGTCATCGGCCAGGAGCACTACGATGTTACCCGTGGCGTTCAGTTTGTTCTGCAGCGCTACAAGGAGCTGAAGGACATCATCGCGATTCTGGGTATGGACGAACTGTCCGAGGAAGACAAGCAACTGGTAGCCCGCGCTCGTAAGATCCAGCGCTTCCTGTCGCAGCCCTTCCACGTGGCCGAAGTCTTCACCGGTGCGCCCGGCAAGTATGTTTCCCTGAAAGAAACCATCCGTGGCTTCCAGGGCATTCTGAACGGTGACTACGATCACCTGCCGGAGCAGGCTTTCTACATGGTCGGCACCATCGACGAAGCAGTAGAGAAAGCGAGCAAAATGTAATGGGCCGCGCCCGCGCAGGCGGGCGCTGAACCGAGGCAATGTAAATGGCTATGACAGTGCACTGCGATATCGTAAGCGCGGAAGAAGAGCTGTTTTCAGGCCTGGTGGAAATGGTTGTAGCACACGGCAATATGGGTGACATCGGCGTTCTGCCGGGCCACACGCCGCTGCTGACCGACCTCAAGCCGGGCCCGGTTCGGGTGATCAAGCAGGACAAGTCCGAAGAGGTGTTCTACATCTCCGGTGGCTTCCTCGAGGTTCAGCCGAGCATGGTCAAGGTGCTCGCCGATACGGCTATCCGTGCCGGTGACATTGACGAAGCAGCTGCAGAAGCAGCGAAGAAGGCCGCAGAAAAGGCTCTCAACGAGAAAGGCGCCGAGTTCGACTACGGTTCGGCCTCCGCCCGTCTCGCCGAAGCCGCAGCCCAATTGCGGACTGTGCAGGAACTGCGCAAGAAGTACGGCGGACCGGCGCTGAACAACCGGTAATCAGAAAAGGCAGCTTCGGCTGCCTTTTTTATTGAGTCATTTCAAGAAGCGGCCTGTCACCGGTCCGCAGTGCTCGGCAGCCCATGGATTGCCACGTCGCTTTGCTCCTCGCAATGACGGTGGAGGAGAGTGACGCTCACGGTAATGGGCTTTGGCATAGCCGTCATTACTAGCCCGCAGGGCGTGGCAATCCATGGAACTGGCGGCTTGATGCGGGTTCTGAGTATGGATTGCCACGTCGCTTTGCTCTTCGCAATGACGGTGGAGGGGAGTGACGCTACACGGTAATGGGCTTTGGCATAGTCGTCATTGCGAGCCCGCAGGGCGTGGCAATCCATGGGGGCTGCGTCTCACCGTGCTGACTTGCGCCCGGACGCTGCAAGCTTCTATCATCCCCATCCACGTTATTTTCCAGGACCCGTTTTCCATGAATCTGCACGTCGTCATCCTCGCCGCCGGACAAGGCACCCGCATGCGTTCAGCGCTTCCCAAGGTACTGCATCCGGTGGCCGGCAAACCGATGCTGGAGCATGTGATCGACAGCGCCCGGGCGTTGCTGCCCCAGGGTATCCATGTGGTCATCGGCCATGGTGCGGAGCAGGTGCGCGAGACGCTGGACGAGCAGGACCTGAACTGGGTGATGCAGACCGAGCAGCTGGGCACCGGGCATGCCGTGGCCCAGGCGCTGCCGCATATCAAAGGCGCCGATCAGGTACTGGTGCTGTATGGCGACGTCCCCCTGCTCAAGGTCGAGACCCTGCGCACACTGATCGAGCAGACCAGTACGGACAGCCTGGGCATGCTCACGGTACTGCTGGGTGATCCTACCGGCTATGGCCGCATCATCCGTAACGCCGCCGGTGAGGTGCAGGCGATTGTCGAGCAGAAGGATGCCAGCGCCGAGCAGCTGCAGGTGCGCGAGGGCAATACCGGGATCATGTTGCTGCCGGGCAGCCGGATCGATGCCTGGCTGACCGGGCTGTCCAACAACAATGCCCAGGGCGAATACTACCTGACTGATGTGGTCGAGCTGGCGGTCAGCCAGAGTGTAGCGGTGCAGGTGGTGCAGGCCAGTGACGAGCTGGAGG
>JAAYHO010000385.1 GCA_012735335.1 Gammaproteobacteria bacterium | reverse complement strand
CGAGCCTTCGGTAGTGGCCATTCGTACCCATGGTAACCAGAAAAGCGTGGTAGCGGTGGGTACCGAAGCCAAACGCATGCTGGGTCGCACACCGGGTAATATCCAGGCGATCCGCCCGATGAAGGACGGCGTGATTGCCGACTTCAGCGTGTGCGAGAAGATGCTGCAGTACTTCATCAACAAGGTTCACGAAAACAGCTTCATTCAGCCCAGCCCCCGGGTGCTGATCTGCGTGCCGTGCAAGTCCACCCAGGTCGAGCGCCGGGCCATCCGCGAGTCGGCACTGGGTGCCGGTGCCCGCGAGGTCTATCTGATCGAGGAGCCGATGGCGGCGGCGATCGGTGCCGGCCTGCCGGTGGAGGAAGCCCACGGCTCCATGGTCGTGGACATCGGTGGTGGTACCACCGAGATTGCCCTGATCTCGCTGAACGGTGTGGTCTACGCCGAATCGGTACGGGTTGGCGGCGACCGCTTCGACGAAGCCATCATCACCTATGTACGCCGCAACTACGGCAGCCTGATCGGTGAATCCACCGCCGAACGCATCAAGCAGGAAATCGGTGTGGCCTTCCCCGGTGGTGAAGTGCTGGAAGTGGACGTGCGCGGCCGCAACCTGGCCGAGGGTGTGCCACGGGCCTTCACCCTGAACTCCAACGAGGTGCTGGAAGCCCTGCAGGAATCCCTGCAGACCATAGTGCAGGCGGTCAAGAGCGCGTTGGAGCAGTCGCCCCCGGAGCTGGCTTCGGATATCGCCGAGCGTGGCCTGATCCTCACCGGTGGTGGCGCCCTGTTGCGTGATCTGGACAAGCTGCTGAGTCAGGAAACCGGCCTGCCGGTGATCGTTGCCGAGGAGCCGCTGACCTGTGTCGCTCGTGGCGGTGGGCGCGCGCTGGAGATGATGGATCAGCACGCCATGGATCTGCTGTCCACCGAATGATCGGCGCGGCAGGCGCATCCCGGCGTGATCCGCGCCGGGGTTGGCCGCCACAGCCTGACCCTGCTGTTGCAAGGAGCCCATCATCAAACCGCTTTTTATCAAAGGCCCGTCACTCGGGGTTCGCTTTTTTGCATTGACGGTGCTTTCGATCGCGCTGATGGTGGTGGATGCCCGCTTCGATGCTCTCAAGCCCCTGCGTTCGCATCTGGGCCTGGTACTGACACCCCTGTATTACGTCGCCGACCTGCCGGTGCGTGCCTGGGATGCAGCTTACCTGCAATTGACCAGCCGCGCTGACCTGATCTCCGAGAATGAGCGGCTGCGTGCCGAAGCGCTGCTGGCCAAGCGCAAACTGCAGAAACTCGCTGCGCTGACCGAGCAGAACGTGCGCCTGCGCGAACTGCTCAATTCCTCCGAGCTGCTGGATGAGCGGGTGCTGGTCGCCGAACTGATCGGTGTCGACCCCAACGCCTTTTCCCAGCGCATCCTGATCGACAAGGGCGAGCGCGACGGCGTGTTCCTCGGCCAGCCGGTACTGGATGCCACCGGGCTGATGGGGCAGGTGGTCGAGGTCATGCCGTTTACTTCCCGGGTCTTGCTGATCACCGACGTGTCCCACAGCCTGCCGGTACAGGTCAACCGCAACGGTCTGCGTGCCATTGCCAGCGGCACCGGCAACAGCGACTGGCTGGAACTGCGGCATGTCAGCGACACCGCCGATATCCGCGTGGATGACATAGTGGTCAGCTCAGGGCTGGGCCAGCGCTTCCCGGCGGGCTACCCGGTGGGGCGGGTGACCCATGTCAATCAGGACTCCTCGCAGCCCTTTGCCGAGGTGCGGGTCGAGCCGACCGCGCAGCTCAATCGCAGTCGCTACCTGCTGTTGGTGTTCAGTCCGGAAAGTGCCTACGGGGATGTTTTCCCCTCGCTGAGCCTGGAACCGGAGCAGTTACCGGAGGCCGAGGCAGGCGAGACGGACAGCGCAGCGGCGCAGACACAGGAACAGCCGCAACAGCAAACGGAGCAACCGCAACCGGAGGAGCAGGGCGATGCGCAGTAGTCTGATCGTTGGCTGCACCTTTGTGGCCGCACTGATTCTCAGCGTGGTGCCGATGCCGGCGCCCTTCGATGCCGGGCGGCCCATGTGGCTGGCCATGGTGGTCGCCTACTGGGTGATGGCGTTGCCGCACCGGGTCGGTCTGCTGACCGCCTGGGTCGCCGGGCTGGCTACCGATGTGCTGTTCGGCGAGTTGTTCGGACAGAACGCGCTGGTGCTGGTGATGGTCGCCTGGCTGGTGCTGCTGCTGTACCAGCGCATCCGCCGCTTCCCATTGTGGCAGCAGAGCCTGGTCATGTTGCCGGTGCTGGGCATCGCGCAGATGGTCTCGCTGTGGCTCAGCAGTCTGGTGGGCAACCGCCCGCCGACCCTGCTGTATCTGTTGCCTGCGCTGGTCAGCACCGTGTTGTGGCCGTGGATGTTCACCGTGCTGCGACTGATCCGGCGACGCTTCCATGTGCACTGAGTCGCCGCTGCTGTATCTGGCCTCGGCTTCACCCCGGCGGCGTGAGCTGCTGGAGCAGATCGGCGTAGCGGTGCAGCGGGTCAGCTGTGCGGTGGATGAGCAGGTCTTGCCTGACGAGGCACCAGAGCAATATGTGCAGCGGGTAACCGCAGACAAGGTCATGGCCGGGGTCGCCGCCGCGCCATCCGGCGCCGTGGTACTGGCGGCGGATACGGTGGTGGTGCTGGACGGACGGATTCTCGGCAAGCCGACTGATCGCCAGCAGGCGCTGGACATGCTGCGGGCACTGTCCGGCCGTGAACATCAGGTAATGACCGCCGTGGCGGTGGCCTGCGGCGCAGAGGTGCGCACCCGGCTGGTCTGCTCCCGGGTGCAGTTCCGTGAACTGAGCGAGGCGGAAATCCGCGCCTACTGGGATACCGGCGAACCGGCAGACAAGGCCGGCAGCTACGGCATCCAGGGGCTGGGCGCGGTGTTTGTCGCGCAACTGTCCGGCAGCTACAGCGCGGTGGTCGGTCTGCCCCTGATGGAAACCGCCGAGCTGCTCGCCGGGTTTGGTATCCGCTGCTGGCAGCCGCACTGACAGGGCGCCCGCCGGCAGGTATGCTGAACAACTGAAAAAGGGTGCAAGGGGGCTCCATGAGCGAAGAAATACTGATCAATATCACGCCAATGGAAGCTCGGGTCGCACTGGTGGAAAACGGCGTACTGCAGGAAGTGCATATCGAGCGCACCCTGCGTCGGGGTATCGTCGGCAATATCTACAAGGGCAAGGTGGTACGGGTGCTGCCGGGCATGCAGGCGGCCTTCGTCGACATCGGCCTGGAGCGGGCGGCGTTCATCCATGCCTCGGAAATCTCCCAGCGCGAAGGCGCAGCAGTGGAGCCGATCAGCGCGCTGGTCCACGAGGGCAAGGCGCTGGTGGTACAGGTCACCAAGGATCCGATCGGCACCAAGGGGGCGCGGCTGACCACCCACCTGTCGGTGCCGTCGCGCTATCTGGTGTACATGCCGCGCACTCCGCATGTGGGCATCTCGCTGAAGATCGAGGATGAGGCCGAGCGGGACCGGCTGCGCGAGATAGTCACCCGTTGCGTCGACGAAGAGGGTATCGAGGAGCGCGGTGGCTTCATCCTGCGCACCGCCGCCGAGGCGGCCCGGGAGGAGGACATCCTGGTCGATATCCGCTACCTGCGCCGCCTCTGGCAGCAGATCTCCCAGCAGATCAGCACCGCTCCGGCACCTTCCGTGCTGTATGAGGACCTGCCGCTGGCGCTGCGTACCCTGCGCGATCTGGTCAACCCGCGCATCGAGAAGATCCGCATCGACTCCCGGGAAACCTTCCAGAAGGTCGAGCAGTTCGTGCATGAGCTGATGCCCGGGGTCGAGGGTGTGCTAGAGCATTATCCGGGGGAGCGCCCGGTATTCGATCTGTACGGCGTGGAAGACGAGATCCAGAAGGCCATGGAGCGCAAGGTGCTGCTCAAGTCCGGCGGCTATCTGGTGATCGACCAGACCGAGGCGATGACCACCATCGACGTCAACACCGGTGCCTTTGTTGGCCATCGCAACCTCGAAGAAACCATCTTCAAGACCAATCTGGAAGCGGCCACCTCGATTGCTCGCCAGCTGCGTCTGCGCAACCTGGGCGGCATCATCATCATCGACTTCATCGACATGGAGGATGAGGAGCACCGCCGTCAGGTGCTGCGCACCCT
>JAAYHO010000384.1 GCA_012735335.1 Gammaproteobacteria bacterium | reverse complement strand
GCTCTACCAACTGAGCTATTCCCGCAAATCTGACGCCGAAGTGGCGTCCCCTAGGGGACTCGAACCCCTGTTACCGCCGTGAAAGGGCGGTGTCCTAGGCCACTAGACGAAGGGGACGTATCCGGTCTTCACAGTGCCTGGGTGTAAACCCTGGCTACCTGCTGCTTACTTCGCTGTGCGTTGTTTGCTGCAAGTGGCGCGCATTTTAGGCATGACTCCCGGGGTCGTCAAGCCCTCAAGCCAATAAATTTTCAGGTTTTTTTCGTTTCTCACGTATTCCGTGGTCTGGCGGCGAGATTAAGGCAGAGGCTCAAGCTCGGTATGCGGAGAACAGCATGCCAGAACCACACTGCTGTATCGGCGTTGCGCTGCTCGCAGTTTGATTGAGTTGATCCGGCGGATATGGCATAAGAACACCAACGTCCCCCATGGAGAGAATTACGTGTCCACCATGCTGATTGTGGCCCTTGTGATTGGTGGCCTGATATTAGTAGTCGGCATCGGCTTTTTCAGCCAGGCGCTGGAGCGCGCCCGGCTGGAGCGCGCCCGGGCACTGGCCGAGCTGCAAGCCCGCTGGAATCACTGCAACAGCATCAATACCGGCCTGCCCGGGCAGTTCATGACAGTTGAACTGAAACAGCTGCTGCTGGATATTGAGGTCAAGCTGCTGGAGCAGTTGCTCAAGCTCGATCCGCGTAATGCGCGTTACAGCACGCAACTGACCGAGGTGCGTCAGCAGCTGAGCAAAGGCGAGCCCAAGGTCAGCAACGCCCAGGTGGCAATCAATAATGAAACGGCAGCGCAGGCAGCCAGACGTCAGCTCTCCGATCTGATGCAACTGCTTGAGGCAGCATGCTCCGGCGGGATGCTGGATGGGCAGGCGTATCAGCACTGGGCGCGGCAGATCCGCCAGCACCAGGTAGAAACCACCCTGACCATGTACCGGGCGCTGGCCGAGGCAGCCATGCGCGAGGGCAAGCCGCGGGTGGCCAAGCTGCAGTATGAGCGGGCTGTGGACTATCTGAGCAAGCAGCGCAGCGGCGTCCATGCCGACCAGATGGCGGTGTTCCGGCATCTGCTGATCCAGGCCGAGCAGACCGCCATCCAGATGGAGCAGGGCGCCGCAGGCTCCGAGCTGGCCGAAGGTGTGCAGGCGCTGGAGGAAGATGATCAGGCCTGGCGCAAGAAAGCCTTGTATGATGATTGACGCAGCCCATGGTCGGGTTGCGTACAACAACTTCCAGATTCCTCTCGCCTGACGGAGCCACGGCATGTCACTGATTCTTTATGGTGCAATACTCTCCCCCTACGTTCGCAAGATTCGTATTCAACTGGCCGAACAGTTGATTGCCCATGAGCTGGTCATGCAGGCACCGTTCAATCAGCCGGACTGGTTCTTCGAGATCAGCCCGTTGGGCCGCATTCCCGCGATCAAGGACGGCGATCTCGCCCTGGCCGACTCGGCGGTGATTGCCCAGTACCTGCAGGACACCCGTGGCGGTGCGCCGCTGTACGGTGATACGCCGGAGCAGGCTGCACGGGTGCGCTGGCTGGAGAAGTACGCGGATTACGAGCTGGGCGATCTGGCGACCCGGGTGGTGTTCGTCAATCGGCTGCTCAAACCGGTCTCCGGTGGTCAATGTGATGATGCGGCGGTACAGCAGGCACTGGACCAGTTGCCCACCCTGTTCGACTACCTGGAAGCCCAGCTGGGCGAGCAGCAGTATTTTCTCGGCGAGCAGTT
>JAAYHO010000383.1 GCA_012735335.1 Gammaproteobacteria bacterium | reverse complement strand
CTGCTGGACCTGCCGTTGCTGGAGCTGGATTACGGCCAGTGGTGCGAGCAGATGCGCGACTGGCTCGGCAGCGAGCCGCGCAGCACTCTGGCCGGGGCCTTGCGTGATGAGCTGGCGGCGATTGATCCTGCCGCCCCCCAGGACAGTGCCCAGTTGCAGCGGTTGACCGCCGCCTGGACCGACTTTCTGCAGCGCAGCCGCCGTGACGCCGGGCTGTCGCGCAACCAGCCCGGACGCTTTCTGCTGCCGGGCAGCGGTGTGGCCGCGGAGATGCTGCTGTTTGTGCCCCTGCTGTCGGCCAACCGACATTCCAGCGGCCCGGCCGGGAGCTGGTGGGCCGAAGGCGAGGCGCGCTTTCGCTATTACCGCGACTTCGTGGTCAAGGGCTTCTACGACGAGCACTTCAGTCGCCTGGACCGGCAGATACTGCTGGTCGACATGCTCACCCCGATGGATGCCGGGCAGGCGGCGCTGAGCGATCTCAAGGCGGCGCTGGAGTCGGTACTGCAGAGCTTCCGTTATGGTCGCAACAGCCTGTGGCGGCGCTTCTGGAAGCCGCGCATCAGCCAGCTGGCGGTGTGCGCCACCAAGGTCGATCAGGTCGCTCCGCAGCAGCAGCGGGCGGTGCAGCAGTGTCTGGAGGATCTGCTTACCGACAGCCTGTCCGAGGTGCGTCATGGCGGAGTACAGGTGCGTGGCTTCCCCCTGGCAGCGATCCGTGCCACCCGTCAGGAGGGCGATACCCTGGTGGCCGGGCTGCAGGGCGAAGAGGGGTTGGTGCGCTATCAGCCCGGGGGGATTCCGCCGCACCTGCCGCTGGATCTGCAGGTGCAGGGCCCTGAGCTGCTGAATCTGCGGCCACCCAGCGGACTGCATCGCAACGAGCCCTTTCCCCATTACCGTATGGATGATCTGGTCGGTTGGATGCTGGAGGGCGTGGTGTCATGAAAGAAGGTCAGAAAACCCGGATTCTGGAAACCCTCAGCCCCACCGGCAGCGAGCAGGTGCAACCCACGCGGATTCTCGGTGAGGCGCGGCCAGAGTCAGCGGAGCAGCCGATGATCGAGCAGCCACTGCCGGGACTGAGCAATGCACCGCCGCGCAGCCGTTGGCCGGGCCGTCTGGGACGGCTGCTGCTGGCCAGTGTGCTGGGTATTGCCGCCTGGGAGTGGGGCCAATGGACGCTGGCGGCCTGGCAATGGCAGCCGCTGGCAGGCTCGCTGGTCGGTTTGCTCGGTGTCGGGCTGGCCGGTACCGGACTCAAGGCCTGGTGGGATATCCGTCGCCAACGGGCGCGGCTGACCGATATGGAACAGCTGCGGCTGGAAATGCAGGCGGCGCTGGCCGACCCCCGGGAACGCCTGGCGCTGGACTGGCTGGACCGCCTGCAGGGGCTGTATCAGGACACGCCACTGGCCGCTCGCCTGCATGCCGCCTGCACCGATCTTGACCAGTCGCACAGTGCTGAGGAGGTGACCCGGCGGCTGAACCAGCAGTTCTACCAACCGCTGGATACCCAGGCCCGGCGGCTGCTGCAGCGTGATGCCGTGGGCACCGGCCTGCTGGTGGCAACCAGCCCCTGGGTGACGGTGGATATTCTGCTGGTGGTGTGGCGCAATCTGCGCATGATGCAGCGCACCGCCGTGTGTTATGGCTTGCCGATCAGCCAGTTGAGCAGTTGGCGGCTGGCCCGTCATGTGCTGCGCAATATCGCCCTGGCCGGGGGCACCGAGGCGGCCATCGGCGCGCTGAGTGACAACCTGCTGGCAGGCATGCTGGAAAAGCTCGCGGCGCGGGTCGGGCAGGGTGTCGGGGTAGGGCTGTACAGTGCCCGGCTGGGGCACTTTACCCTGGATCTGTGCCGCGCCGTGCCGCTGCAGGACCGGCAGCAACTGGCCGAGGATAACCGCGGCATCATTCAGGGCATCAGGGACAGGTTGGGAGCGGTACCGGATGACGCAATATAAATCCCGCCGTCGCTGGCAACTCGAACGCTGGCTGGATAAGCGCAAGGATCAGTTGCAGGAGCATTGGCAGCAGCTGCAGGAGCAACTGCTGCCGGCCAGTTGGACGCAGCGCTGCCAGCGGGTGCTGCAGCTGCCGGAGGGTAACGCCAGCCGCTGGACCCCGGCAGCGGGCTCCAGCTCTGCCGAGCTGGCCATGTTGCTGACGGGGCTGCCGCTGGCCCGGCGGCAGTTGCTGGCCAGTCTGCTGGATGCTCCCTCAGCGGGGGTAATGAGCCTGGTGGAGGGGGTGGAGCGACTGCAACTGGACTGGCGTCAGCGGCTTGATCCGCTGCACAGCCACCGGGATTATGCGGCGCAGCTGGAAACCCTTGCGCAGCTGCTTAAGCTGCCCGCAGCAGCACGTTCCGCCTATCTGGAGAACGAGCGGCGGATCTACCCGGCCATCGACCGTCTGCTGTTCGAATCCCTGCCCATGCGCCTGCGCGCGGAGATGGCCAATCAGCACGCCCCGGGTGACGATTACTACCTGCTCTGGTGGCAGCAACGCCTGCTGGCCCGGGCCGAGGTGCCCGGCCATGAGCTGGCCGGACTGGGAGAGCATGACTGGCCGGATATGCCCGCAGGCTGGTTTGCCCTGGGCTGGATCTGCAGCCTGCGCCGGGCGGACGCCGCCTCAGGGACGGCGGGCGACCAGGGTGGCGCGTAGCGGGGCGGGATAGCCCTCGCAGGTGAGTGCCGGATTGGTCGGGTCGAGGAAGTCCGACAGCGACTGGAAGCGCATCCATTCGGTGCTGCGCTGTTCCTCGGTGCTGGTGCGGTTCAGGTCCACGCAGCGCACATCGACATAGCCGCAGCGGCGCAGAAAGCGCTCGAGCATGGGCACCGAGGGCAGGAACCAGACATTGCGCATCTGCGCGTACCTGTCCTCGGGGATCAGGCACTGCTGCTCGTCACCCTCGATGACCAGGGTCTCCAGCACCAGCTCACCCCCCGGACGCAGACAGGCCTTGAGTTGCAGCAGATGCTCCAGCGGCGCGCGGCGGTGGTAGAGCACGCCCATGGAGAACACGCAGTCGAAGCCAGCGGTGGGTTCGGGCAGTTCCTCCAGGGTAAAGGGCAACTGCCACACCGGTGCCTCCGGCAGGTAGCGGCGGATGGCCTGGAACTGGGTCAGGAACAGCAGGTTGGGATCGACGCCGACCACCAGTGCCGCCCCGGCCTGCCACATGCGCCACATGTGATAGCCATTGCCGCAGCCCACATCCAGCACCCGTTTGCCGTGCAGATCCAGATGCGGGGAGACCCGGTCCCACTTCCAGTCCGAGCGCCATTCGGTATCCAGCTGCACGCCGAACAGCTCGAAGGGCCCCTTGCGCCAGGGATGCAGACCCTGCAGACCGCTCAGCAGCTGTTGTTGCTGGCGGGCGTTGAGCTCTTCGGCCCGGCCAATGCTGACCCCGTTGCGCAGATCCCGGTGCTCGGGTTGCAGCTCGGGCAGCAGCTCCAGGCTGGCCTGCCAGCGGGGCAGGTCACCGTGGCGCCGAGCTTCCTGCAGGCGCTGTTCGAGGGCGGCGGGCAGGTCGTCCAGCCAGTGGGCCAGAGGGGTATTGTTCAGGGTCTGGTAGAGGGGAGTGTAATCGATCACGCGTGTGCCACTATGGAGCCGAAGTTGAAACACTGGAACCAGGTATAAGCCTGGCTGAAACCGGCAGCGCGCAGCCGCTCCATGTGTGCCTGCTGGCTGTCCAGCAACATGACGTTCTCGATCGCGCTGCGTTTCTGGGCAATCTCCAGATCGCTGTAGCCATTGGCCCGCTTGAAGGCGTAGTGCACCTGCTCCAGCTGGTGCTGGGTATCGGGCTGCTCAAAGCGGAATTTTTCCGAGAGGATCAGTATGCCGCCGGGCAGCAGGGCGTCACGGATACGGCGCAGCAGCTCCAGGCGCTGGTCCGGGGCAATGAATTGCAGGGTGAAGTTGAGCACTACCACCGAGCAGGGCTCCAGCGGCAGCTCGAGAATGTCGCCGTGTATGACGCTGGCCGGGGCCAGCTCTTCGATCATGGCGTCCTGGGCGCTGAGATACTCACGGCAGCGCTCGACCATGGCCTCGGCACTGTCCACCCCGATGATGCGGCAGCCTTCCTGACGCAGATGGCGGCGGATGGACTGGGTTGCCGCCCCCAGCGAGCAGCCGAGATCGTAGATCAGGGTGCCGGGTTGGGCGTGGTGGGCGCTGATCACGCCGATATTCTCGACTATGGTCGGGTAGCCTGGAATCGAGCGCTTGATCATGTCGGGAAAGACCCGCGCCACATCATGATCGAACACAAAATCGCTGACCTGCGCCAGGGGACTGGCGAATAGCTTGTCTACATCGCTCATGGCATATCCGGATGATTCGGTAAAAGCGCCATTCTACCTCATCCATCCGCCGCTGCGATTTGGCGTCAAGCAAATGACTGCCTGCGCCGCCGGGCCTGCTATATTTCATATATTTGACGATAATCAAGCCGATCTATTCGCATGCAGGAAAAGTAATGCCATAATAATGGCCTGAATGCAGCATATTGCTGTGGCTCCCGGTGGCCGACCTCCTGTTGCGGTCGGATACTCCTCATTTCAAGCCAGGGAAGATTGATATGAACTTTCAACGCCGGATAGCACTGGGAATGATGTCGCTGACTGCCCTGTACAGTGGCTCGGCATTGGCGCTGGGACTGGGCGAACTGCAGCTGCAGTCGGCATTGCATCAGCCGCTGCAGGGCATCATTCAACTGCATGACACCCAGGGGCTGAGCCCGGCGGACATCAGTGTCTCCCTGGCGGACGCCGCTGCCTTTGCCCAGGTCGGTATCGACCGACCCTACTTTCTCACCGATCTGCGCTTCACCCCGACGCTGCTTGGTCAGCAACTGGTTATCCGGGTCGAATCCAGCCAGCCGGTCCGCGAGCCCTACCTGAATTTCCTGGTGCAGCTGAAGCGGGCCAACGGCTCGCTGATGCGTGAATACACCCTGCTGCTGGACCCGCCGCTGTATACGCCAACCCCGGTGGTTGCCTCCAGCAGTCAGCCTGCGCCAGCGGTCCGACCTTCGGCACCCGCTCCGCGTCAGGTACGCTCAGGCTCGGCAGCACAGTCCGGTAGCGACAGTCCTGCGCGCCCGGCTCCGGCGCCCCGTGCGCAACCGGTATTGCAGCCGCAGCCGGGTGCTGCGCACTATCAGACCGTTGCCGGGGACAGCCTGTGGAGTATTGCGGCGGCGACCCGGGTGAATGAATCGGTTTCGCTGCAGCGGCAGATGGATGCCATCCATGCGCTGAACCCGCATGCCTTCGTCAATGGCGAGCCCGGCCGTCTGCGGACCGGGCAGCAACTCACCCTGCCGGTGGCCGAGCAGGTAGGGGCGACCGCAGCAGTTGCTCCGCCGCCCGCTTCGGTGCCGATACCGGTACCGGAAGCGGCGGTGCAACCTGATGCCAGTGACCGTCTGCGTATCGAAGACCCGGAGTTGCTGGCGCTGAACGCGGAGGCCGAAGCGCTGCAGGATCGTCTGCAGCTGCTGGAAAGTCGCTTCCATGGACTGTTGGGTGAACTGGAAGTACGCGATGCCCAGATCGCCGAGCTGCAGACAGAACTGGAGACCCTGCGTCAGGCGCGTCAGGCCGAATCCCAGGCGGGGGCGGCGGTTGGCTTGAATCAGGGACAGCCCGGTACTGCCGACCCGCAACTGCAGGTGGAACAGGCAGCCGCAGGCACCCCCGGTGCGATCGACAGCAGCAACGCCCAGGAGCTGTCGAACCAGACACAGCCGAGCTGGATCGAGCGCTGGTGGCCAGCGCTGCTGGCACTGATAGCGGTGCTGATCGGCACCCTGTTGCTGCGTCCACGCCGCCAGCCCGAGCCGGAGCAGCCCCGTGCCGCGCCAGCGCCGGTGCCGCAGCCCGTCACCATACCGGGCAGCCGCACGGTGGACCCACTGGAAGGGGTGGAGCTGTACCTGACCTATGGTCGCCTGCCCGAGGCCCGTCTGATGCTGGACAAGGCGATTGCCGCCGAGCCGCAGCGGGCGGATCTGCGCCTGCGTCAGCTCAGTGTGCTGGCCGAGCTGGGTGAAGGCCAGAGCTTCGCCGAGCAGGCCGCCGAGGCCCGGGAGCTGGGTGTGGAGCAGTTGCAGATCGATCTGATCAAGGCCCGCTATCCACAGCTGCTGCAGAGCAGGCAGGACGGCATGGCCGAGCAGTACGAGCCGCTGGAGCCGCTGTACAGCGGGGATGATACGCTGAACCTGGACAGTGACGAGCTGGAGCAGAGCTGGGATCTGTTGGATGACATGGATGGGCTCGGTGCCCGCCGCAAGGAATCGGCAGCGCTCCCCGAGGAGCCGTTCGAAAGCAACCTGCAGGATTTCCCGGAAGTGGGTGAGCTGGACGGGGATGAGTCCCTTGATCCGGCGGAGCGCTCACGCAGCTGAACAGCAGGGCGGCCCTCGGGCCGCCCTGGTGGTTTCAGGGGAACAGGATGCCGGCGACCTGTTCGAAGCGTGAGGCAAAGTGCAGCGTCATGCCCTGTTTCAGGTAGTCGGGCAGCTCCTCGTAGTCCCCGCGGTTGGCCTCCGGCAGGATCAGCTCGAAGATCGACTGACGCCGGGCGGCAATCACCTTCTCACGAATCCCGCCCACTGGCAGTACCTGCCCGGTGAGGGTGATCTCCCCGGTCATGGCTATCCCAGGCCTGGGGGCCTGGTTGCGAGCCAGCGACAGCAGCGCACTGGCCATGGTGATCCCAGCGCTGGGGCCGTCCTTGGGGGTGGCCCCTTCGGGTACGTGCATGTGTACGAAGGCTTCATCGAAGAACTTCGCATCCACCTGGTATTCCTGCAGGTGGGCGCACACGTAGCTGTAGGCGATCTCGGCGGATTCGCGCATCACCTCGCCGAGCTTGCCGGTAAGCTTGAAGCCGCGATTGAGGGTATGCACCCGGTTGGCCTCGATCGGCAGGGTGGCACCGCCCATGGAAGTCCAGGCCAGACCGGTGATCACCCCGACGCCCTTGAGCACCTTTTCCGGACGGAATACCGGGGTGCCGAGCATGTCCGGCAGGTTCTCCGGCTTGATGCTGAGCTTCTGATCCGGGTCGTCCAGCAGCTTCATCACCGATTTGCGCACCAGTTTGGCCAGCTGTTTCTCGAGGTTGCGCACGCCGGATTCCCGGGCGTAGCCCTCGATCACCTGGCGCAGGGCCTTGTCGGTGATGCGCAGCTGGCTGCGGCGCAGTCCGGCCCGTTCGAGCTGGCGCGGCCACAGGTGGTTCCTGGCAATGGCCAGTTTTTCCTCGGCGATATAGCCGGACAGACGAATCACATCCATGCGGTCGAGCAGCGGCCCGGGAATGCTGTCCAGGGTGTTGGCGGTACAGATGAACAGCACCTTGGACAGGTCCAGTCGCAGATCCAGATAGTGGTCGAGGAACTGGCTGTTCTGCTCCGGATCCAGGGTCTCCAGCAGCGCCGAGGCCGGGTCACCCTGATGACTGCTGCCGATCTTGTCGATCTCGTCGAGCATGATCACCGGGTTCATCACCTTGACCTCCTTGAAGGCCTGGACGAACTTGCCGGGCATGGCACCGATATAGGTACGCCGGTGGCCCTTGATTTCCGCCTCGTCGCGCATGCCGCCGACACTGAAGCGGTAGAAGGGGCGGCCCAGGCTCTCGGCGATGGAGTGGCCGATACTGGTCTTGCCGACCCCGGGCGGGCCGACCAGCAGGATGATGGAGCCATCCACCGAGCCCTTGAAGGTACCCAGTGCGAGGAACTCCAGAATGCGCTGCTTCACATCCTCCAGACCGTCATGGTCGCGGTCGAGGATGCGCTGGGCGCGCTTGATATCCAGCTTGTCCGGATGGGTGATGCCCCAGGGGATAGAGGTGGCCCAGTCCAGATAGTTGCGGGTGACCGCGTATTCCGGCGAGCCGGTTTCGAGGATCGACAGCTTGTTCAGCTCTTCCTCGATCTTCTGTTCGGCGGCCTCGGGCAACTGCTTGCCCTGCAGGCGCTCGCGGAACTGCTCGATGTCGGCGGTGCGGTCGTCCTTGGACAGGCCCAGCTCCTTCTGGATGACCTTGAGCTGCTCCTTGAGAAAGAACTTGCGCTGCTGCTCGCTGATGGTGCGGTTGACCTCGGCACTGATCTCGCCCTGCAGGCGAGCCACTTCGATCTCCTGCTTGAGCAGCACCAGCACCTTCTGCATGCGCCGCAGTATGGGTGTGGTATCCAGCACATCCTGCAGTTCGCTGCCCTTGGCCGAGGTCAGCGCGGCGGCAAAATCTGACAAGGGCGACGGCTGGTTGGGGCTGAAGCGGTTCAGGTAGTGCTTGAGCTCCTCGCTGTACAGCGGGTTGAGTGGCAGCAGCTCCTTGATCGAGTTGATCAGTGCCATGGCGTAGGCACGTACCTCGTCCCGCTCGTCGGTGGGCGACTCGGGGTATTCGACCTCGACCAGATAGGGTGGTTTGCGGCTGAGCCAATGGGTGATGCGCACCCGGGTCAGACCCTGGGCGATGAACTGGATCTTGCCATCTTCCTTGACCGCCTGGTGGATCTTGACCGCGCAACCGGTGGTCGGCAACTGGGCCGGGTCCAGCTCGCCATCGGCGGGCAGCGGGCTCTCCACCCAGAACCGCGACAGCGCATGGTGGGGGGTGTTGGCAACGCGCTCGATGGTTTCCGACCAGGGGGTCTCGTTGATCACCACCGGCATGACCTGCGCCGGAAAGAACGGGCGATGGTTGATCGGCAGCAGGTACAGCTTGTCCGGCAAGCGCTGGCTGGGCAGTACCAGCCCGGTACCGGGTTCGTGAACCTCTTCCTGCTCGATATCCTCTGGCAGAGCCTCGTTATCAATCATGCAGCACCTTTTCAGTAAACTGTTGATACTGTTGAGATGGCGTCTGTTTCGGGGATTTCAATGGGTGCCGTCCGGGTTGCTCTCAACCCTCGGCAGGTACCACTGCCAGCAGAAAGCTGTATTCCTCGGCCAGTTCCTTCATTGACTGATAGCGGCCGCTGGCACCGCCATGTCCGGCGCTCATCTGGGTGCGCAGCAGCAGGGGGCGGTTGTTGCTGCGGTGGTGGCGCAGTTTGGCGACCCATTTGGCTGCTTCCCAGTACTGCACGCGCATGTCGTGGTAGCCGGCGGTAACGAACAGCGCCGGGTAGGGGTGTTCGCCGACCTGTTCGTAGGGGGCGTAGCTGATGATGCGCTGCGCCACCTCCGGGTCATTGGGGTCACCCCATTCCTCATACTCACCTATGGTCAGCGGCAGGGCCGGGTTGTTCATGGTGTTCCAAACGTCAACAAAGGGCACGTCGGCCACGGCGGCGGCGAACAGCTCAGGACGCTGGTTGAGCACATTGCCGATCAGCAGGCCGCCAGCGCTGCCCCCGGCAATCACCAGACGGCGGCTGTCGGTATAGTTGCTGTCGATCAGATGTTCGGCGCAGGCGATGAAGTCGCTGAAGGTGTTGTGCTTGTGCTGCAGTTTGCCCTGCTGATACCAGGCCTCGCCCATATCGGCGCCGCCACGGATATGTGCGATGGCAAATACCCAGCCGCGCTCCAGCAGGGACAGGCGGGCGTGGGAGAACCAGGGGTCCATGCTCGCCCCGTAGGCGCCGTAACCATACAGGTAGAGTGGGGCGGGCGCATTCAGCGCGGCCGGACGGCCGACCAGGCTGATCGGCACCCGAGTGCCGTCGCTGGCGGTGGCCCATTCCCGGCGCACTTCATAGTCGTCGGGGTTGAACGGGCCTTCCACCGGAGTCTGCTTGAGTATGCTCTGGGTGCCACTGCTCAGCTGCAGAGCGCGGATCTGTGCCGGGCGGTTGAGGGATTCATAGCGCAGGCGGATCTGCGCGCTGCTGTACTCCTCGCCACCCTGCACGTGCAGGCTGTAGACCGTATCGGGCATGCTCACCTGATAGGGCTGGCCGTCAGTGGGGCGCACTTCCAGGCGGGCCAGACCGTCCTCCCGGTAGTGCAGCAGCAGTCCCTGTTGCTGGACGCTGAAATCCTCCAGGGTACGTTGCGGGTCGACATCCACCAGCAGTTCCCAGTGCCGGCGCAGCGGATGTTGCGGATCGGTGCGGTACAGGGCGAAGTTCTGCCCCCGGTCGTTGCTGCGGATCAGCAGGCCCTGGGGGCCGTGATCCACATGGTATTCATGGCCGCTCTGACGGCGGGCCAGCAGTTGCCAGTCGGCGGCGGGCTCATCGGCAGAGACCAGCCGCACCTCGCTGGTGTTCTTGCTGTCGCTGGCCAGAATCAGCCACTGCTCGGAGCTGCTGCGGTAGGCATGCAGATAGAAGCGCTGATCAGCCTCGTGGTAGATGCGCACCGGCGGTGTGCCGCGCTGCATGCGCCACAGGGTGGCGGGGCGGGAGGCCTCATCCATGCTGATGGCAAACAGGGTGGCGCTGTCATTGGCCCAGACCAGGCTGCCGTCGGCCTGATCCAGTGGCAGTTCGCTGATATTGCCGCTGGCCAGGTGCTTGAGATACAGCTGGTATTCCTCGTCGCCCTGGCAGTCCAGGCTGTAGGCCAGCCACTGGTGATCGGGGCTGACGGCAAAATCCCCCAGTTGCAGAAAGCCGTCTCCGGCCAGCCGGTTCAGGTCCAGCAGCAGTTCCTCACGCTGGGCGTCGGTATCCAGACTGCCGTCGGCGGGGCGGGGGCTGCGGTAGTAGCGGGGGTACTCGGCCCCGGCCTCGGTGCGTTGGTAGTACAGCCAGGGGCCCCACACCGCAGGCAGGGACAGGTCGGTTTCGCGGATCCGTGAGCGGATTTCCTCGAACAGCCGCTCCCGCTGGTCGTTGTGGCTGGCCAGCCAGGCTTCGGTTTGCTGGTTTTCGGCCTGCAGGTGCTGAATCACTTCGTCGCTGTCGCGCTGTTCCAACCAGGCGTAGGGGTCAGGCGTGGCATCACGGCGAGCTGTCAGGGGCATGGGGTAAGACTCCAGAGGCAAAAAAAGATATTATAGCCGCTCGTTTTCTGACAACCGGTTGCCAGCATGTTCAACGAAGCGGAATACCAGACAGTGTGGATGATTTACCTGGCGGCGGCTGTCTGTTGCTGGCTGGTATGGACTCAGTTGACCCGCTGGATAGGCTGGTGGTTCATTCGCGAGCCACTGTGGCTGCTGATGGCGGTGATCCTGTTCACGCCGGCGCGTATCGATCCGCTGAAGCCCGAGCTGGCTCCGGCGGCCATCGGGTGGGCGCTGGACACCGCACTGGGCACCGGGGGTGATACCGGGCCGCTGCTGGCCCAGCTGACGATGGTGATGACGCTGGCAGTGCTGGCCTATATCGGTTTTGCCTGCCTGCGTCTGGGCTGGCGTTACTGGCGCAACAACGGCGGCGGCTCCGCCGCCTGATCCGTCTTACTGCTCGTTCTTCTGCTCGTACATGATGCGCGCCAGGCGCATGATCTGCTCCTGAAACTCGGTGCGCTGGCTGTCGGTCATCGGGCAGATGCCCACCTGTTCGAACAGACGATAACCCCGTACCGAAAAGAACAGTACCGCCGCCTGGGCCAGACCCAGGGGTGATTTTTCCAGAATGTCGAACAGTCCCTGCACGTCATCCGAGGTGGTCTGCAGCAGGGCGGGGTTGCTGGCGGCGGCGGCGAAGATCGCCGAGTCGAGGTTCTTCTCTTCGGTGGATTCGCTCATGTTACTCAGCAACAGCGCCTTGAGTTCGCGCATGGGTTCGTCCGGCAGTACGCTTTCGTAGGCACCCCAGCGCACCCGGAAGCGCTCCAGGCGGTGTTCGATCATGGCGGTCAGCAGGGCTTCGCGGTCGGGGAACAGGGTGCTCAGGGTGGCTTCATCCACACCGGTGCGTTCACTCAGGGTAGCGAAGGTCAGTTGCGATGCGCCCAGTTCGCTGACGATGGCTTCCGCTGCACGGAACAGGCTCAGTTGGAGGGAGTGGGTCTGTTTCGGATTCGGGTTGCTGTCCACTGCGAGAACCTCTTGATCAGGACGTGTGGAGCGAGGTTGCCCTCATTTCATTGCCGCATAGGGTACGATGTCAGGACCGCGCAGGCGAGTGATTTTTGTCCGGGAGCAGTTTCGGCCGCTGCAGAAACGAGAAAACCCGGCCGGAGCCGGGTTTTCCTGTTCAGTATCAGCTATCAGCCGATGATCTGAATGTTTGCAGCTTGCTTGCCTTTGAGGCCAGTAGTGATGTCGAAAGACACCTTCTGGTTTTCCGCCAGGGACTTGAAGCCTTGAACCTTGATTTCGGAGAAGTGGGCGAACAGATCGTCACCGCCGCCGTCCGGAGTAATGAAGCCGAAGCCTTTGGTGTCGTTGAACCACT
>JAAYHO010000049.1 GCA_012735335.1 Gammaproteobacteria bacterium | reverse complement strand
TGACCATTACCTAGTCCAGCGGGCGGTAGGAGTGGCGCTCGGGGGCGCCGCCGTGGTGGACCTTCTCGCAGGCCTGGATCAGGTAGGCGCTCTTGACCAGCGCCAGATGCGACAGCGCCTGGGGGAAATTGCCCAGCAACCCGTATTGCGGGTGGTACTGCTCGGCCAGCAGGCCGACGTCGTTGCGCAGGGCCAGCAGGCGGGCGAACTGGGCTTCGGCCTGCTCCTGACGCTGGCTCATGATCAGGTTGTCCACCATCCAGAACGAGCAGGCAATGAAGGAGCCTTCCCAGCCAGCTTCACTGCGATGCGGGCGAAAGCGGTAGACCAGGCTGTTGCGCTGCAATTCCTGCTGTATCCAGTCGATGGTCGCCTGCACCCTGGGGTCTTCCACGGGCAGAAAGCCGAGCAGCGGAATCATCAATACGCTGGCGTCCGGCTCGGCATCCTCGTAGCTCTGCTTGAACACCCCACGCTGCGGATCCACACCCCGCTCACAGACCTGCGCGTGTATCTCATTGCGCACCCGGCGCCAGTGTGCCAGCGGGGCATGCAGCTTGAACTGCTCGGCATCACGGATCGAGCGATCCAGCGCCACCCAGGCATAGACCTTGGAGTGGATGTAATGGCGGCGGCGTCCGCGCAGTTCCCAGATGCCCTCATCCGGCTGGTGCCAGCAGGCAATCACCTTGTCGACCAGCCGACACTGGCGATACCAGGTCTGCTGGCTGGGGCGCAGGCCGCTGCGTCGCCCGATATGCAGCAGGTCGATCAACTGGCCGTAGACGTCCAGCTGGTGCTGATCCCGGGCGGCGTTGCCGGAGCGTACCGGCCGCGAGTCCAGATGGCCGGGCAGCCAGTCCAGCTGCCGCTCCTGCGGCGAGTTCTGGCCGTCGAGGTCATACAGCACGCGCAGATCGCTGTCCCTGCTCATCAGCCGCAGCAGCCAGTCGCGCCAGGCGTGGGCTTCTTCCAGGTAGTTGGAGTCGATCAGGATATCCAGCGCCCAGACCGCATCGCGTATCCAGCAGAAGCGGTAGTCCCAGTTGGCACTGCGACCCGGTGCTTCCGGCAGGGAGGTGGTGGGCGCGGCGACCATGCTGCCGGTGGGCAGATAGGTGAGTGCCTTGAGGGTGATCAGTGAGCGGATTACCGCATCGCGCCAGCGCCCCTGGTAGGTGGACTGGCTGACCCAGCTGCGCCACCAGTGGCGGCAGTCGTGCAGCAGCTTCTGCATGTCTTCCAGCACGGCGGGTTGTTCATCGGCCTGCAGGTGTTGCAGCACGAAGTACAGCCGTTGCCCGGCGGCGATCTGGAAGCTGGCGCTGGCCTGATCGGGGTCCAGTTGCAGCGGCAGGTCGCTGCGCAGTATCAGGCGCTGGCCGTCGGCGTCCCACAGGCTGCAGCCGTCGGCATGGGGTTCGCAGCGCGGCGGGCGGGCACCGTCGCCGAAGCGCGGGGCCAGTTGCATGCGCATCTGCTGCCGGCCTTCCAGCCCTTCCACACAGCGCACTATCAGGGTGGCATCACCGACTGGCATATAGTCGGTCAGGCGCACCCGCCCACCCTGGCTGTGGAACTCGGTGCAGAGTACCAGGGTGTCCTGCTGGTAATGGCGTTCTATCCGCTGTGGTGGCTGCTGCGGAGCTATCTGCCAGAAGCCGTGTTCATCGCTGCCGAGCAGCTTGCTGAAGCAGGCCGGGGCGTCGAAGCGCGGCGGGCAGAACCAGTCGATGCTGCCATTGCGCCCGACCAGGGCGGCGCAGCGCAGGTTACCGAGCAGGGCATAATCCTTGATGGGCTGACTCATGCGGATCTCCGGTGGCGGGGTTCAGCGCTTGCGCAGCAGCACCAGCAGGGCGGCGGGCAGCAGCACGGCGGCGGTCAGGCTGTTGCGGCTTGTACTTCAGGGTGGTGCGGGCCCAGTCGAACTGCGGAGTATTGAAGGCGGCCAGATGCACGCTGGTGAGCTGGATGGCGCTGTTGTCATGCTTGAGCTCCACCCGCAGCGAATCGGTAAAACCGCGACAGGCGAACTTGGCGGCGCAGTAGGCCGATTGCAGGGGGATGGCCCGGTAGGCCAGGGCCGAGCCGACCTGGATGATCACCCCGCGATTGCGCGGACGCATATGGCGCAGGGCCGCGCAGGTGCCATGCACCGTGCCCAGGTAGGTGACCTCGGTCACCCGGCGGTATTCCTCAGCGGTCATCTCGGCGACCGGGGCCAGTACCGTGACCATGGCATTGTTGACCCAGACCTGGATCGGACCCAGCTCCGCCTCGATGCGCGCCGCGGCCTCGTCCACCGCCTGGGCGTCGGCCACGTCCAGAATGCAGGTCCAGGCCCGGCCACCGGCGGCCTCGACTTCCGCCCTGGCACCCTCCAGCCCGGCCTGACCCCGGGCCAGCAGGGCGACGCTGGCACCCTGACGGGCAAACTCCACAGCGGTAGCCCGGCCGACCCCGGCGGAGGCTCCGCTGATCACCACGACTTTGTTGCGATAAGAGCTCATCGGCTGCTCCAGGAATTATGCAATGGCCTGGAACAGAAGACTGTCTGGACTGCCGCCTTGTTCAGCAAAAAATGCTGTGCAGATCCGACAGGATGTGTCCGTGCGGGATTATCGCTTGCGGTTGCGCAGCTGCTGGATCAGCCCCTTGGGTGGGTTCTTGATTACCAGTGAGTCATCGCTCTCGTCGTACTCGACCCGCTCGCCGAGCAGGTGCGCCTCGAAGCTGATCGACAGGCCATCGGCCTTGCCGAAGAACTTGAAGAAGTTGTTCATGGTGCGCCGGTCCGGGGGGATTTCCGGGGCCAGACCGTAATCCTTGTGGCGGATATAATCGTAGAAGGCCCGGGGGTTCTCCTCGTCGATTACCCCGGACAGTTCCTCCAGCGCCACCTGCTCACCCTGACGCTGCTGGCTGCTGACATAGCTGGTCATTGCCTTGGCCTTGCCCTTGAACTCTTCCACCGGCATGTCGGCCTCGCCCACATAGTCCTGGAAGGCCTGCAGCAGGGTGGTGGTTTCTTCCTCCGGGTTGGCGCCCTCGACGCAGCCGATGAAGTCGCGGAAGTAGTCCGAGACCCGCTTGCCGCTGCGCCCGCGGATAAAGGAGATGTACTGCTTCGAACTGGTGTTCTGCTTCCACTCTGTCAGGTTGATGCGCGCGGCCATGTTCAGTGCCGACAGGTCCAGATGCCGCGCCGAAGCCACGTTCAGGTCATCGGTCACGGTCACGCCTTCGGTATGGTGCAGCAGGGCGATGATCAGGAAGGCGGTCATGCCCTGGCGGTAGCGGATGAACAGCACATGCCCGCCGAGGGCCAGGTTGGAGCCCTCCATCAGGGTCTTGAGCTGCTCGGTGGACTTGTGCGAGAAGGCCACGAAGTCCAGCTCGCCATCGATCAATTGCTGCAGCCAGCCGCTGAAGGGGTAGGCGCCGCTTTCCTCATGGAAATAGCCCCAGGCCTTGTTCGGCTTGCTGTTATAGGCCTCGATCAGCCCGGCCAGCAGCTGATCCAGCGCCTCTGTGGTAGCCAGCTCGCCGTCGCGCAGGGTCAGGCTGGCGGGCTGGCCGTCCGGCTTCTTGTGAATCTGATGAACAATTGAGTTGTCGATGGGCATGGATAATCCGCAACGCTGAAAACAGAAAGGGTGTCGGCCTGGCCGAAGTCTGCAGCACGTTACTCCAGTTCACGAATGCCCGCAAACCGGGGATACTGCACGACACACATTGTACAAGGGGGCAACATGAAACGGGGAATGCTGGCCGGGGTGCTGCTGGTATGGACGTCACTGGCGCTGGCCGTGCCGTTGCCGGAGTGGCGCAATACGCCTCCGGCGGACGAGCCGCGGCTGGGTCAGGTGCTGGATACCCGCAGCGGCGAGTGGATCGATGCTGACGGGCTGGTACAACGGCTGACCAGCGCCGAGCGGGTGCTGCTGGGTGAGCAGCACGACAATGACGACCACCACCGTCTGCAACTCTGGCTGCTGCAACGGTTGCAGCAACAACGCCCCCAGGCCAGTCTGCTGCTGGAGATGCTCACGCCGTCCCAGCAGCCACTGGTTGATCAGTTATATGGCAGTGAAATCCAGCCGGAGCAACTGGTGGAACAGCTGCAATGGAATCCCGGCTGGGACTGGCAGCAGTACGGGCCGATTGTCAGCTGGGCGCTGGAGACCGGCCTGC
>JAAYHO010000382.1 GCA_012735335.1 Gammaproteobacteria bacterium | reverse complement strand
GTGTTACCCTGCCGAACATTCAATGGGCCTTGTTGTATGGCGTGGTGCTGACCAACGCCCGGGCCGTCGGCGAGTTCGGTGCGGTATCTGTGGTGTCGGGCAATATTCGGGGGCAGACCAATACCCTGTCGCTGCACGTCGAACTGCTGTATCAGGATTACAACGTGGTCGGTGCCTTTGCCAGTGCGTCCCTGCTCGCGGGCATCGCGCTGTTGACCATCGTCGTTAAAAGTTTTGTGGAGTGGCGCCAGTCCCGTCAGCGCGCTGCTCTGGATGAATTATCGGATAACCGCTGATGAGTATTTCTGTCGAAGGTATCACCAAGCATTTCGGTTCTTTTCAAGCCCTGAAGGACATCTCGCTGGAGATCCCGGACGGCCAGCTGGTGGGTCTGCTTGGTCCGTCGGGCTCTGGCAAGACCACCCTGTTGCGGATCATCGCCGGGCTGGAGACTGCTGACGAGGGTCGCATCCTGTTTCAGGGCGAGGATGTTACCCGCCTGCATGTGCGCGAGCGGCGGGTGGGGTTCGTGTTCCAGCACTACGCCCTGTTCCGGCATATGACCGTGGCGCAGAACGTGGCCTTCGGGCTTGATGTATTACCTTCCAGGCAGCGTCCGTCAGCAGCGGAGGTCCGTAAACTCGTAGCGACATTGCTGGAAATGGTGCAGTTGGGCCATTTGGCAGAACGCTACCCGGCGCAGTTGTCCGGTGGCCAGAAACAGCGCATCGCCTTGGCCCGGGCGCTGTCCATGAAGCCGCAGATCCTGCTGCTGGACGAGCCCTTTGGCGCTCTGGACGCACGGGTGCGCAAGGATCTGCGCCGCTGGTTGCGTACCCTGCATGAGGAGTTCCACTTCACCAGCGTGTTCGTTACCCATGATCAGGAAGAGGCATTGGAGCTGTCCGATCAGGTGGCGGTGATGAGTGCGGGCCGGATCGAGCAGATCGACAGTCCCCAGAAGCTGTACGCGCAGCCCGCCAGCCGTTTTGTATTTGATTTCCTCGGCAATGCCAACGTCTTCGCCGGCGAGTGTGAAGATGAGGTGCTGCGCCAGGGCGAGGCCTGGGTGCGCCTGCCGGAGCGGTGCTCCGCGTCAAGGCAGCAGCTGTATATGCGCTCCCACGAGGTGAGTCTGCAGAGCACTTCGGCCAGCCATGCCTATCTGCCCCTGCGTATCGAATCCATCAGTCTGGTGGGGGCCGAGGTGCGTCTGGAGCTGTCCCCGGTCGGCTGGCAGTCCGAGGAGCTCTGGGAAGTGGGTATTACCCATGCTCAGTTCAACAGCTGGCAACCCGGCCGGGGCGATCAGTGCTTCGCCGTCCCTCAGGTAGCCCACGCGATAGATGCCGATGCCCACACGCCCCGCACCCTGCACTGGCAGGCCGGGGAAATGGATGATCCGGCGGCAATGATCTGAAAGTGTGATGCTGTTGTGATGTCATTATAGTGACATGTCCCGGATACCTGATCTATGATCCGGGCAGCGTGAGTTACACACGCCAGGACAGGCTGTCATGGGGACGGCCTCTAAGGATTGGTGGAGCAGATTTCATGATGCGTAAAACATTGTTGGCGGTGCTGGTTTCCGGC
>JAAYHO010000381.1 GCA_012735335.1 Gammaproteobacteria bacterium | reverse complement strand
GCCCGGCCATCGTGAGCGGGTGCCAATGTGGCTTGCAACGGCTCGCTGGCCTTGCGCGCAATATCAATCAGGCCCAGCCCGGCGCCGCTGGTGACGACTGCATCCCGGGGTCTGCGCAGCTGTTCCTTGTAGGCGGCCTTGAGTTGCACCTTGTCCAGCGGGCGCAGGTCTTCGATGCTCTGGATCAGTCGCTCGCCGTCAGCCACTTCCACCAGGTTGCCCGCCGCTACCACATAACGGCCCTGTGCATCCCGGGAGACGATCACGGTGGCGGAGCTGTCCTGCTCGCCCCAACCCTGTTCGCGGGTGTAGTGGCGGATGTTCTGGGTCATTTCGATATACACCGAGAACACATCCATGGCGGCCGAGGGGGCGGCGTGATCCGCGGTCAGATAATCGCGCAGGGCGTTACCTATCTCCTCGATCAGGCTGCGGGAGATGGGGCCGTTGAAGCACAGCATGATCTGTTCACGATTGAATCGTTCACGCAGGGTAAACAGGTCAAGCATCGGAGGAAGCTCCTGTTGCACAGTGGTTGTCGCGGAAGCATAGCATGGTGATGTCATCCCGTTGTGGGTGCTGGCCCTGGTGTTGGGCCAGGGTTCTGTTGAACGCCGCCAGTTGTTCGGACAGCGGCAGATGCGCATGGCTGAGCAGCATCTGCTCGAAGCGGCTGTTGCCAAAGCCGAAGCCCTGTTCACCTCCGGCCTGATCGAGGAAGCCGTCGGTGCAGAGATAGAAGCTGCGCCCGGCCAGTTCGGTGGTGATGTTCTGATATTTGCCCCGGCGCTTGTCTGCCAGGGCTCGCAGGCCGCCGGTCAGCCGGCTCACCTGCTGACCATCGCTGACATACAGGTCAATCCGCGCTCCGGCAAAGGTCACCTGGCCCCGTTGCCTGTCGACCAGCACCAGGCCGGCATCCATGCTGGTAGCCACCGAACGGGTTGCGGCGCTCTCGCCGAGCATATGGCGCAGGATCAGGTCGGCCTGTTGCAGTATTCCGGCAGGGTTGCACGGGTCGCCGTCGCGTACTGCCTGATCCAGTGCGGCATGGCCGAGCATGGTCATCAGCGCCCCCGGCACGCCGTGGCCTGCGCAGTCGGCCACGCCGATCAGGTAACGGTCACCCAGGTCGTAGAACAGATAGAAGTCGCCACCGACCACATCCCTTGGCCGCCAGAGCACGGCACAGTTGTCATGCAGACAATTGTACATTTCCCGGGTTGGCAGAATAGTGCGCTGGATCAAGCTGGCGTAACTGATCGAGTCGGCGATCTTGCGCTGTGCTTCGGCCATGGTGCGGTTGGCTTGCTGCAGTTCCTCGGTGCGGACCTGCACGCGGTTTTCCAGTTCCCGGGCGTTTTCCCGGATGCGCTCGGCCATGACGCCGAAGGAGCGGCTGAGCTCACCCAGTTCGTCATCCCGGGCGACGGGTAACTGCACGCTGTAGTTGCCATCGCTCAGCGCCTGGGCGCTCTGGCGCAGCTGCCGCAGGGGGCGCAGCAGCAGACGCTCGGTGCCCAGACTGAACAGCAGCAACAGGGCCAGCGCCAGCCCGACGATCAGTCCGATCAGCGGCCACAGCCAGCGGGCATCGATGATCTCGGCGGTGGTCAGGTCCACGGCGGTCACCAGATGCCAGCCCAGCGCCGGAATGAAACCCAGCGCCACCAGATGGTCACGGCCCTGCAGGTTCAGCCGCAGCAGCTGGGTGGAGTCGGCCAGCTGTTCGGCCTGCTGCATGGCCTGACGCAGGGCAGCATCGTCCTGCGGGTCGTCGAGCAGGCTGAAGATCTGCGAGGAGGGATCGGCGCTGCCGTCGGCACCGGAGTTCAGCGCGATCAGTGAGGCATCCTGGTGCGCCTGAATAGCACCCTGACGGTCGATGATCATGGGGCTGACACCGGCCATGTCATTGGCAATGAAGTCACTGATGAAGTTCGACAGGTCGACCCCGGAACCGGCGATGCCGATCAGCTCACCCCGGTCACGGATGAGGATGTTGAACCACAGCCGGGTGGTGTTGAGCATCGGGTTGCGATCGACGTTGATATTGAAGTCGGTGGTCGACTCCCGGGTGCTGAAGAACCAGCTGTCGTCGGGGTTATCGGCGCTCAGGCGGTAGCGCGGGCGGGTATCCAGGCCGGCCTCATCGCTGTTGAAATAGTAATGCTGGCTGGCGACGTTGGTGATGAAGTAGGCGCGGTCGCGGAAGTCCTGACGAAAGCCCTCGGCCTCGCGGAAGAACATCTGGCGCTTGCTTTCATCGTCTTCGGCCAGCAGCCACTGGCGGGTGACTTCCGAGTGCGCCAGCCGGTTGGACAGTGCCTGCTCCCGGGAAATCGGCGCGAAGATACGCTCCCGGCTCAGCTGGTTGAGGTTGGTGACGTAACCTTCGGCAAAGTGCTGATGGATGCTCTGCAGCACCAGCCAGCCGAGGACCGCTGCCGGTAACAGTACCAGCAGGCAGGTAAGCAACAGGGCCAGCAGGGATCTGGCCCGTAATCCGGAGAAAGCCATGCTCGCATCATCCTTTAACACGAGTGCCGGGCGACGCCCGGCTGGTTGGAGTTACGCCCGGTAGACCGGTCTGCCCTGGCACAGGGTGTGACTGACCCGCCCCGGTGCGCTCTGCCCGATAAAGGGGCAGTTGTTGCCTCTGGACAGCCAGTTGCTGCCGATCTCGGTGGTACCCGCCGGGTCGAACAGCAGCAGGTCGGCGCTGTC
>JAAYHO010000380.1 GCA_012735335.1 Gammaproteobacteria bacterium | reverse complement strand
CGGTATGACCTTGGGGCGTAGCGCTCCCGCGCTACGTCGAGAAGGTTGTTTCCCTGGGAGTGTCGAGCACCTGCTCGACACCAACTGCCCTTGAGGGTCACCCTCCGCCATGCCCCTGACCCACTCCTGGTACCGCGCCAGTACCGATACCCCCGCCTATCCCACCCTGAATGGCCCGCAGCAGGCCGATGTCTGCGTGATCGGTGGCGGCTACACCGGTCTGTCCGCTGCGCTGGAGCTGGCCGAGGCTGGGCGCCGGGTCATATTGCTGGAGGCCGAGCAACCGGGCTGGGGTTGTTCCGGGCGCAATGGCGGGCAGATCAATCCGGGGCTGGCCTGTGACCATGGGCTGCTGGAGCGACAGTTGGGTAAGGACGATGCGCTGCGGCTCTGGCAATTGTCCCTTGCCGGGGTGCAGCTGATCCATGCCCGGTCGGCCCGTTATGCGATTGATTGCGATCTGGCCTCCGGCATTCTGCTGGTCGCCAATCGGCCACGCCAGGTGCCGGAATTGCGGGCCTGGCAGCGGCAGCTGGAAAGGCTCGGCTATGACCAGTTGAGCTTCCATGACCGGGCCGAGCTGGGCCAGTTGCTGCGGGCCGACTATCAGGCCGGGGTGCTGGATGGCGGGGGTGGCAGTCTGCATCCGTTGAAATATGCGCTGGGTCTGGCCCGGGCGGCGACCCAGGCCGGTGCGCTGATCCATGGCCAGTCCCGGGTAACGTCAATCAGCCAGGATGCCAGCGGCGTTACCGTCACTACTGCCCGGGGGCAGGTGCGGGCCGATCAACTGATCATCGGCGGCAATGCCTACAGCGGCGGCCTGCTGCCCTGGCAGCACCGGCGCTTCATGCCGATTGGCAGTTATATAGGTGCCACCCATCCACTGGGCGAGCTGGCCGGGCAGCTCATCCCGTCCCGGGCGGCGGTCTGCGACATGAACAATCTGATCGACTACTACCGGCTGACCCCGGACCAGCGCCTGCTGTTTGGTGGACGGGCTACTGCCGGTGCGGCCCGGCTGGATCGGCTGCGGACAACCATGCGCCAGCGCATGGCCGGGGTATTTCCCGAACTGGCCGGGGAGGACTTCGAGTATCTGTGGGGTGGTCAGGTGGCGATGACCGCCTGCCGTGCGCCGCAGTTCGGTCGAATCGGCAGCCGGGTGCTCTATGCCCAGGGGTATTCCGGACAGGGTGTGGCGCTGGCCGGGCTGGCGGGCAAGCTGATGGCCGAAGCCGTTATCGGCCGCAGCGAAGGCTTCGATCTGTTTGCCCGGCTGCGGCACCGACCGGTACCGCCCGGCACGGCGCTGCAGACAGCGATCCGTGCGCTGGCGCTGGGCTGGTACGCACTGCTCGACCGGCGGGGCTGAACAAGAACAGCAGCTCAGCTTTCGTTGGTGGCGGCTTCGGCGGCGCTATTGCGGCGGCTGCGAGTCGCCAGCCAGCACAGGATGGAACCGGCGCAGACCATGACTGCCCCTTGCCAGAAGGCCAGCGACAGGCTGGTCTGCAGCACCAGAGCCGCCAGTGCTGCGGACAATACCGGAATGAAATAGGAGGCCCCCGCCAGCACGGTCATGTTGCCGTAGAGAATGCCGACGTTCCACGCCGCATAGCCGAAGCCCATGGCCGCTGCCGCCAGCAGCAGATAGACCAGTGCGGTGAGGTTGAAGTGCATGGGCTCGCCACCGAACAGCAGGAACTTGGCCCACAGCGCCACGGCGGTCAGGGCGAAGAACAGGGTGATGCCATTATTGCCTTCGGAAATCCGCGCGGTGACCGTGCAGTAGGCGGCCCAGATCAGCGCGCCGGTGAAGGCCAGGCCGTAGCTCAGGGGGTTGTCCTGCACGTTGGCCAGCATGCTCGGCAGATGCAGTCCTTCATCACCGCCCAGCACCCAGCAGATACCCAGAACGGCCAGCACAAAACCGGGCAGCAGGATCAGCCAGTTGGCCCGTTGCCGATTGAACAGGATGGCCGAGACCATGACGAAGGCCGGCCACAGGTAATTGACCATGCCCACCTCGATGGCCTGGCGGCTGCTGTTGGCATAGCCGATGGACAGCGACAGACACAGCTCGTAGGCAACGAACAGCAGGCTGCCCCAGAACAGGTAACGCCGGGGAAATTGCCGAACCCGGGTGCGGCCTACGGAAAACAGCAGGAAAACCGACGCCACGCTATAGATCATCGCTGCGCCACCGGTTGCGCCCAAGCTCTCGCTCACACCGCGAATGAGGCCCACAATCGAGCTCCATAACAGGATGGCGATCAGACCGATAAGGGTGGCATGCTTGCTGCTCATGGTGCTCCGGAGTGGCTGGCAGGGGGCCGGCAGCATGGCCAGCCGCATGGGGGAGTGTCAAACTCGGCGTATTGTGCAGCCAACCTTAATCGACTCGGGAGGCAGAAGTCATCACCAACAGCTCTTCAGCAAACGGCTCGCCGGGCTGGTGGCAGCGCCTGCGCCACTGGCGCGAGGAGCGTCAGCTGCGCCGGTTCCGGGTCGGCCCCGGGGACTGGCAGGCGGCGCTGGGCGATTGGGCGGTGTATCAGGCTTACGTTCCGCAGCAACAGCAGCGCATCCAGCAACTGGCGCTGCGCCTGCTGCTGCGCAAGCATCTGGTCGCGGTGCAGGGCGCCGAGCTGGACGACCGCCTGCGCCTGCGCATCGCCGGCATGGCGGTGGTGCCGATTCTGGAACTGGGGCTGGACTGGTACGACCGCTGGCAGACCCTGATCCTGTATGACGGGCCCTTCGTGGCAGAACACAGCTGGGAGGACGAGTTCGGCATCGTTCATCAGGAGGTCAGTGAACGCAGTGGCGAAGCCTGGGAGCGCGGCCCGGTGGTGCTGTCACTGGAGGATGTCTGGCACTCCGGGCGGGGTGATGGCTACAACGTGGTCATCCACGAGCTGGCGCATACCCTGGATATGCGCGACGCCAGCGCCAACGGCGCGCCACCGCTGCATGCAGGTATGGATGCAGCGGCCTGGCAACGGGATATGCAGGCTGCCTGGGATGACCTGGCCCAGCGCGCTGAGCTTGGTCAGCCGCTGCCGGTGGATGAGTATGCATTGGAAGACCCGGCGGAGTTTTTTGCCGTGCTGTCGGAGACCTTTTTCGAACAACCTGCACCGTTGCGGGAGGCGTGGCCGAAGGTGTATGGGCATCTGGTGGGGTTCTATCGGCAGGATCGGTTGCGCCAGCGGTAGTCAGTCCTGCTTCTGCTGTGTTGTGAGGGCCCGCCAGGCGGGCCTTCGGCTGGGTTACTCGGTCGGGGTCAGTTTGAGCAGTGCGCTGGCACCGCCACGGGTGCCGTCTTCCAGCAGCCAGATGGCGCCATCCGGGCCTTGTTCCACTTCACGGATGCGCTTCTGCATGTCGAAGCGCTCGGCCTCGCTGGCTTCCTCGCCGTTGAACTGCACCCGCACCAGCGACATGGAGGACATGCCGCCGATAAAGCCGCTGCCCTGCCAGTCGGCGAACAGGTCGCCGTCATAGATCATGAAACCGGCAGGGGAGATGACCGGGGTCCAGGTGATTGTCGGTGCCTTGAATTCCGGGCGGGTGTCGTGATCGGGGATGGGTGTGTCGTCGTAGTGGTTGCCGTTGGAAACCAGCGGATAGCCGTAGTTCTCACCCTTGACGATCAGGTTCAGCTCGTCACCGCCCTTGGGTCCCATCTCGTGGGCCCAGAGGCGGCCGTCGGCATCGAAGGCCAGGCCGAGGATGTTACGGTGGCCGAGCGACCATACCTGCGCGGCTACCTCGCCCTGATCGGCAAAGGGGTTGTCCTCGGGCAGGCTGCCGTCATCGTTGAGGCGGATGATCTTGCCGAGGTTGGTATTCAGATCCTGTGCCGGGTCGAATTCCTTGCGCTCGCTGGAGCTGATCCACAGCATACCGCCTTCGTCAAAGGCGATGCGGTAGCCGAAGTGGCCGTCGCCGCTCTTTTTCGGGGTCTGGCGCCAGATCACGTCAAGGTCTTCCAGAGCGCCGTCGCCATTCTCATCCAGCACCAGACGGGCACGGGCTACCGCAGAGCCGAGGCCACTGTCATCCTTCTCCACGAAACTGAGGTAGACCAACTGGTTGTTGGCGTAATCCGGGTGCAGTACCACGTCACCCAGGCCGCCCTGGGCCACGTGTTCCACTTCCGGTACACCGCTGATGCTGCCGGTGCTGTCCTTGGCCAGATCGTACAGTCGCAGGTTACCGGCCATCTCCGTCACCAGCAGGCGACCATCCGGCAGGAAGGTCATGGCCCATGGCGCGTCGAACTGGGTGACCTCGGTTACCGCGAAGGGCAGGGCGCCGGTGCCCGGGTCGGCGGTCGGCTCACCCTCGGCCACCTGCTCGGCAATGGCTTCCTCGGCTTCAACCTCGGCCTCAGCGGTGGCCTGCGGATCAGCCAGGCTGGCCGACTCGGCGGTCGCGGCGGGGGCGGGTCTGCTGGCCTGATTGCTGGAGTCTGCGGAGTTGTCGCAGGCGGTCAGCAGGCCTAGGGTGGCGAGGCAGATCAGTGAACGGCGAAAGGGGATCATGACAGCTCCTGTGTCCGGTGTTTCCAGATGGGTTATCGACCCTTCATAGTAGGTGTCCTGAAGTGTTTGGCAAGTCGCTGAAAAAGCGGCGCGGGTCTGATCCTTATTGCGGTCGGGGCGCTACACTAGGCGGCAGGCGGGTTCACTGGAGAGAATGGAATGGATTGGCGAGGCAGGCGGCAGAGCCGCAATATCGATGACCGGCGTGGGCAGCCCATGCGTGCTGCCGGTGGCGGCGGTGGGTTGTTATTGCTGATGAGGGTGCTGCCCTGGTTGCTGCGCAGCAAGGGCGGGCGCATGTTGCTGGTGGTCGGTGTGGTGGCCTTCTTCGGCGCGCGCATGCTGGGTATCGACCTGCTGCAACTGGGTGGCCCCATGCCGCAGCAGACCGCCAGCTTCTCCGCCGAGGAGCAGGAGCTGGCCGAATTCGTGTCCGTGGTGCTGGCCGATACCGAGCAGACCTGGCAGAAGATCTTCGCTCAGTCCGGTAAACAGTATGAGGAGCCGGTGCTGGTACTGTTCAGCCAACGGGTGTCATCCGCCTGCGGCAGTGCCAGTTCGGCGGTCGGCCCCTTCTACTGCCCGGCCGATCGCAAGGTGTACCTGGACCTGAGCTTCTTCCGGGATCTGGATCGTCAGCTCGGCGCGCCGGGGGATTTTGCCCAGGCCTATGTGGTGGCCCACGAGGTGGGTCACCATATCCAGACCGTGCTCGGTATCAGCCAGCAGGTGCGCAATGCGGGCCGTGGCAAGTCGGCTGCGGCGGTCAACGCTCTGTCGGTACGTCAGGAGCTGCAGGCCGATTGCTTCGCCGGGGTCTGGGGGCATGCGGCCCATCGCTACAGCAATATGCTGGAGCCGGGGGATCTGGAGGAAGCGCTGCAGGCCGCCGCAGCCATTGGTGACGACCGGTTGCAGAAGCGCAGCGGCGGTGAGGTGGTGCCGGACAGCTTTACCCATGGCACCTCGGCCCAGCGGGTCAGCTGGTTCAAGCGTGGATTCGAGAGCGGTGACATGACCCGGTGCGATACCTTCTCCGGGCAGATATGAGCCCGGACTCCGACCGGCGGCAGGGCAAGCCCCTGACCCGCCGGTTCTGCCTGTGGCATCCTCCCGAGGGTATGTGTAATTTCGAGGCATACCCTGCGGAGGATAACAACAGTGTCGGTCGAAGCGCGGTTCCTTACCCATGAAGTCCACAACCAGCCCGAGCCCATGCCCGGCTACAATCTCTGGCGCAGTGATCTGCCGTTGCAGCAGGCCATCGCCCGCCACGGCGGCGACTGGGCCAGTGAGGAGCTGGATGCGCTGGGCGAGCTGACCGGTCATGAGCTGATGGAGCCCGGTGAGCTGGCCAACCGGCACCGCCCGGAACTGCACAGCTTCGATCGGTACGGTCGGCGCATCGACGAGGTTGAGTTCCATCCGGCCTACCACCAGTTGATGGCTGCCGCCATGGCCAGCCAGATGCACAGTTTTGCCTGGAACAATCAGCAGCGCCCCGGTGCCCATGTCGCCCGTGCCGGTCTGATGTACCTGTACAGCCAGGCCGATGCCGGTACCTGCTGCCCTCTGACCATGACCTATGCCTCCATTCCCGCCCTGCGCCACAGCCCCGAACTGGCTGCGGAGTGGGTGCCGCGCCTGCTGTCCAGTGAATACGATCCCCGCTCCCTGCCTGCTGCCGAGAAGAGTGGCTGCACCATCGGCATGGGCATGACCGAGAAACAGGGCGGCTCGGATGTGCGCGCCAATACCACCCAGGCCCTGCTGCAGGAGGATGGCAGCTACCGGCTGGTGGGGCACAAGTTCTTCTTCTCCGCGCCCATGTGCGACGCCCATCTGGTGCTGGCCCAGACCGGCCAGGGCGTCGGCTGCTTCCTGCTGCCCCGGGTGCTGGCGGACGGCTCGCTGAATGCGGTGCGGGTGCAGCGGCTCAAGGACAAGCTCGGTGACTGGAGCAACGCCTCCTCCGAAGTCGAGTTCCTCGGTGCCACCGCCTGGCTGGTAGGGCAGGAGGGGCGCGGCGTGGCGACCATTCTGGAAATGGTCGCGCTGACCCGCCTCGACTGCATGATCGGCTCGGCGGGCATGATGCGTCAGGCGCTGACCCAAGCGTTGAATCATGTGCGTCAGCGCTCGGCCTTCGGTCGGGTACTGATCGACCAGCCGCTGATGCGCAACGTACTGGCCGATCTGGCGTTGGAAAACGAAGCGGCGGTGGCCCTGACCATGCGCGTGGCGGCGGCAGTGGATGGCTCCCATCGGGACGAGCAGCAAGCGGCCTTCGCCCGGATTGCCACTGCCATCGGCAAATACCTGATCTGCAAGCGCGGCCCGCTGGTGACCAACGAGGCCCAGGAATGCCTGGGTGGGCTGGGCTATGTCGAGGAAAACATCCTGCCCCGCCTGTACCGCCAGGCACCGCTCAACTCGATCTGGGAGGGCAGCGGTAACGTCCAGTGTCTGGACGTGCTGCGTGCCCTGCGCCGGGAGCCGGAAACCCGCGAGGCGCTGTTTGCCGAACTGTTCGCCGCCCGCGGCATGAACGCCGACTATGACCGTCAACTGGACTGGCTGACCCAGGCCTTCGATGACCCCAACGACCTGGAAATGCGCTCGCGCCTGCTGGTGGAAAGAACCGGGCTGGCGCTGCAGGCCTCACAGCTGCTGCGCGCTGATAACCCGCAGATCGCCGAGACCTTCTGCCGGGCCCGGCTGGGTAACGAGCGCGGCTTTGCGCTGGGCTGCCTCGGCCCACTGGATGCCCAGGATCTGTTGATTGAAAGGGCCATGGGCTGGTAACAGCCTTACCGATTGCTGAACCGGCTGCCGCAGCCAGTTTCAGGTTGCCTTGTTCACGCTGCCCCCATTAAATCTCAGCGCTGCCGCGCCCGCCAGGCCAGGTATTCCGATGGGCGCAGCCCATAGCGGGCCAGCACTCCCTCGTGCAGGCGTTTCAACTCTTCGATGATCAACGCCTGCACGCTGGCCCGTTCCGCTGCCGGAACAGCGAGGGACACAGCCTGTTCGATGAGTCCGAGCGGGTCAGCCTCGGGTGTGGTGACCACCGTGTGGATGGTCTGCTTGATTAGATCGCGCCAGGCGAGTCGCAGCGGGTCGGGCTCAGCGAGGCCGCGCTTGATTGCCAGGTACTCCTGGGTCGAGCGCTCATAGGCCCATACATAGAGATCACGCAACAACTCGATGCGGGTCATTTCATACACGCCGAGGATGGCGCGGCGGTATGCCTGTTCGGGTACATCGAGAAAGGTCAGCGGACATAGGTTGGCACGAAACAGCGGCAGGTTTGCCGCCAGTCGGGAGGTGCGCTTGTTGATATCGGCAAAGGGCTGCAGATAGGGCAGGTGCACCATCATGAAGAAGGACTGCTCGAAGGGGTCGTTGATCTGCCCGGCCTTGTGCAACAGCAGATCCAGCGACTCCTCTATCTGCTGCGCCGTGGAGAGCGGTCGATAGACGCTCTGGCCGATATCCACTGCGTGCTGGCGGATGCGCCCTTCATCAGCAGGGTTGGGCAACAGGTTTTCTGCCAGCGCACTGTGCAGATTCATCAGGGTGTAGCGATTGAACTCGGCATGCTCCAGCCCCTCGACCAGCAGCTCGATGGCTGTCTTGTGGTTCAGAATCATCTGTGTCTCGATTGCTGCCTTGCCTGCGGCGGCTTTGCCGTGGGTGATCAGTTCCCGGGTATCGAGACGGGAATAAGTATTGCCCTCCAGGTGGCTGGATGCCCAGGACAGATCGATCAGCAGACGGTTGAGAATGGCCCGGCTGTAGGTACCTACGGGCTGATCGGCGGTGCCGGTTGTTCCCATTCGGTGCAGTTGCCGACGCAGTGGCGCGGACAGGTACCAGGTCTCGTTGGGTTGATAGCTCTGCAGAAAGTCCGCTTGATAGCCCACCGGCTTCCGCGCCGCAAGGGGCTGCTCGATATAGGCAAGCACATCTCGGCTTTCAACGGACAGGGGAATGAAGTCGGGAAAGGCATCCTGCTTAGCCGGGCCAGGCTCTGCAACTCCAGGTTGCGGCAGGGCAGGGTGATAGCGCCGTGCGCGGGCCTCGCCGATGGCGATGATGCTGTTATCACGCAACAACTGAGCAATATGACGTTGGGCGGTGCGCCGGGGAATCTCCGGATGCAGCTGCAGCAGCTCGGTCAGGCCGAGACCGTTGGGTGCAGACTGGATGCTGTGCAGAAGCTTGCTGGAGGACATGAGCAGTGGCGCCGTTTTCAATGTTGTGGCGCTATTGTGGCGCGGTTTTGTGAATTGCGCCATATCCTCTCTGCGGGATAGTTGTCATTGGGAAAGGGGGGAGATCAGAATGACGTGCGGCTACATCACCCTGTCGGTTCGCGTATCCACGCCGGGATATCCCGCTCACTGTGCAGTATTCGCCACACATCTATGTAGTCAGTGTGCTCAATGTAAAATGCCATGTACGGGTAGCGGGGCAGTTGCCAGGAGCGCAGATCAGGCAGGTTGAGTTCATGAGCGTAGCGCGAGGAGCCGGTGGCTGGATGGCGACTGATATGGTTATAAGCTTTCTCCAGCGCATCAATAAAGCCAAGTGCTGTTGGCTCGCCAGCTTCAGTCAGGTAGTAGACAAGGGCATCATCTACGTCCAGGTTGGCCTGTTCACGTGGGATGACTGGTTTGGGTGTCACTGTCGAGTATCAGCTTCGGTATGGTTTCGCACCCGAGCACGAAGCTGTTCAAAATAGCTGGCATCAGCTGCAGCCATTGGCGCAGAGGCTGCTCCGGCCAGCAGCAGATTGCGCAGTTGCAGGCGCTGCTGGTCCTTGCTGATCAGCTCGCACACATACTCGCTGCTGGTGCCGTAGCCGCGTTGGCTGACCTGCTCATCCACGTGGGATTTGAGGTGGTCTGGTAGGGAGATATTCATTGTGCTCATGGGGTGAGCCTAGGGTTGTTGCCAGGGTTTGGCAAGCTTTAACCCATGCATAGGATCTCCCCCCGTCAGCGCCCGCATATTTCACCTGCTCAGTTCGCCAGAGCGGACGCAGCGGGCAAGCGAACCTCCACCACCAACCCGCCGTCTACATGGTTGCTGATGAGCATCGAGCCCTGATACCTGTCGACGATCTGTTTGACTATGGCCAAGCCCAGGCCACTGCCATGCTCATCCTGGCGGGCCCGCCAGAAGCGGGCATCCATGTTGCCCAGTTGTTCAACAGACAGACCGGGCCCATGGTCACGGACCTGAATCCGTACCTGTCCATCCGGGCTGCCACTCAGGTGCAGAAAGGCGGGTTGATCGGCGGGGGAATAGCGCAGGGCGTTGTCCAGCAGGTTGCCGAGTATGCTGACCAGCAGCGAACGCGGGATAGCAGTGAGGATGGGCTGGTGGCTGGGCGGCGTGATCAACTGCACCCGCGCTTCGGCGTTCAGGTCCTGGGCGGCGAGTTCGGTCAGTGCCTGGCTGGTTGCTTCGAATACATCGCTGGACTGGGCTTCGGCGGGGGTTTGCCCGCTGTCCAGCCGGGCCAGCGTCAGCAGCTGAGCGAGCGTTTCCTCCAGGCGGATGGCGCCCTGCTCGGCGGAGGCCAGCGCCTCGGGCAACAACTGTTCTGCCTTGTTTTGCCTGAGCGCCATTTGCGCTACCTGCAGGTGGGTGCGCACCGCGGTCAGCGGGGTGCGCAGTTCGTGCGCGGCATCATCGGTGAACTGGCGTTCATGGCGGATGGCCTTGGCGGTCCGTTGCAGCAGGTCATGTATGGTTTTCACCAGCGGCTGCAGTTCGGTGGGTGCGTTGACCGGCGGAAGCGGGGTAAGGTCTGCCGGATCGCGGCGGGCCAGCAGGCTGCGCACCCGGTCCAGTGGTTGCAGGCCCCGGCCGATAGCCCACCAGACCAGCATCAGCCCGCCCAGCAGAGCGAAAGCGAAGGGCAATCCCACCGACAGTGCCATGCCCGCCAGCAGCGACTTGCGTACCTCCATGCGGTCGGCGATGGCGATGCGCAGGTCACCCTGCATCAGGACATAGACGCGCCAGATGTTGCCGTTGCGTTCATAGGTGCTGAAGCCGGGTCCGGCTTCGCTGATGACCGGGCCACCCTGGGTCCGCACCAGGGTGCGGTGGGCAATTTCGCCGCGCATGATGCTGACTTCACAGGTCAGGCCGTCGAGCGTGCTGATATCGACGCGCGGCTGATCGGTGTTCATGGTCAGCAGTTCGGCCGGCATCTGCTCGATCATCCCGGCGACCATCTGCGCCGAGGCCTGCAGGCGGTTGTCCAGTAACGACTCCAGCTCGCGGCGCATGTCGGTGAACAACCAGCCGGCCATGATGCTCCACAGCACGCTGAGAGAAATACCGATGACCAGCAACAGGCGTAGCCGCAGACTCATGGGGAGATCTTCTCGTCGCCGAGCCGGTAACCCTGGCCGCGTATGGTCTGGATGATGTCCGGGGCGAGCTTGCGGCGCAGGTGGTGGATGTGCACGTTCAGGGCATTGCTCTCCACGTTCTGTTCCAGCCCGTAGAGGCTGT
>JAAYHO010000379.1 GCA_012735335.1 Gammaproteobacteria bacterium | reverse complement strand
GGACCTATTCTGCGGCGTCTTGAGCCGAACCGGCTGGTGCTCTGGCTGGTGGGCAGTACGCCGCTGTCGCTGACGCTGTTGCTCGAAGCTGCCGGGGAAGCGCCCAGACGCGTGACGCTGGATGCCAGCTGTTGCCGCGTCTTGGCCATCGGTCGCCACGCTTATCTGCATCTGATTGATCTGAGCCTGCCTGAGCCGCTGCCGCAGGATGTGTTGATTCATTACGACCTGATGGTCGCCTCGGGCACCGGCAGCGAAGCCGGGATCGCCGAGTGGGCTCCGCATCTGCTACATGAGGGTGCGACGCGGCCGAATCTGGTGCTGCGCAGTCGGGCCGATAATATTCTCTATGGCTCCTGCCGCAAGCCGCACCATCCGTCCCGGGATGGACTGGCGCGGGCGGATGAGCTGTTGGCGGAGCAGATCAGTCGGGCCGAGGCGCGCCCTGCTCTGCTGATGATGTGCGGTGATCAGGTCTATGCCGATGATGTCGCCGGCCCGATGCTGGCGGCCATTCATGCGCTGATCCGTCGCCTGGGTCTGTATGGCGAGTGTCTGGACGGCGCTGTGGTCGAGGACAGTGAGGCGCTCTATAACCATCCGGCCAGTTATTACCGCCGGGAGGATCTGCTGCCCGCGTTCAAGTCCAACGAGGCGCTGCGCGAGCGTTTCTTCGGCGGTGTGGAAAAGCCGATTTTTACTACCGCCAATGCGCACAACCATCTGGTGACGCTGGCCGAGGTGATGGCCATGTATCTGCTGGTCTGGTCGCCGGTGCCGTGGCAGGTCATCTCCACGCCGTCGATGCCCGCGCTGGATGCCGAACATGCGGCCCGCTGGCACACCGAAGCCACTGCACTGCGGGGCTTCTGCCAGGATCTGCCGCAGGCGGCCCGTTTGTTTGCCCATGTGCAGACGCTGATGATCTTCGATGACCACGACGTCACCGACGACTGGAACCTATCAGCCAAATGGGAAGAAACCGCTTACGGGCATCCGTTCTCCCGGCGCATCGTCGGTAACGCCCTGCTCGCCTATATGCTGTGTCAGGGCTGGGGTAATCGCCCGGAGGTTTTCAGCGAGCTGCTCGATGAGATGGATGTGCTGAGCGCGACGGTCGATGATCATGACCGGCTCGATGCTGCGGTCCAGGACGGGCTGATTGGTCGCCTGCTGGGCTTTGATCAATGGCACTATGTGTTGCGCACCTACCCTACGGTAATCGTGCTCGATACCCGCACCCGCCGCTGGCGCAGCCGGCGTTTGCTCAGTCGCCCGTCGGGGTTGATGAATTGGGAGTCGCTGACCGAGCTGCAGCATGAGCTGCTGGATGAATCCGCCAGCGTGATCGTCTCGCCGACGCCGATGTTCGGCGTCAAACTGATCGAGGTGATCCAGCGGATCTGCGCCTTTGCTGGCCATGCCCTGACCGTGGATGCGGAGAACTGGATGGCCCATCGCGGTTCGGCCAGTGTCATGCTCAATATCTTCCGCCACTCCCGCACGCCGGGTAATTACGTGATCCTGTCGGGCGATGTGCATTATTCCTTTGCCTACGATGTGCAGGTGCGCGACCGGGACCGCACGCCGCATATCTGGCAGATCACCAGCAGCGGGATCAAGAACGAGTTTCCCCGGCGCTTGCTCGATTGGTTGGACCGGTTGAACCGCTGGCTCTACTCGCCACGCTCGCCGCTGAACTGGTTTACCCAGCGGCGGGATCTGGAGATAAGCCCGCGCCTGCCTGACCAGCGCCATCGCGGGGAACGCGTCTGGAACGGCGCTGGGCTTGGACAGGTGTGGCTGGATGCAGAGGGCCGACCGGCGCGTATCGTGCAGCACAATGCTGATGGGCGAGTTTCCACGCAGTTTCTGGCGCAGGATGAGTCTGAGGCGGCGGCGACAGTGGAGCAGTCTCGGTCTCAGCTCTGACCGGGTGGGAGCCCTTCCAGCAAACGGGGCAGTATCTCTCCTGCCCTGCCGACCAGTGACAGCTCGCGCTCGGAGCGGACGGTTATCGGGTCGGGGTTCACATGCACCACGACGGCTCCCTGCTCCAACGCCAGCTGCGGCAGCTGGGCAGCGGGATAGACGGCTCCGGAGGTGCCTACCGAGAGCAGCAGGTCGCACTCCTGAACCTCCTGCCAGGCGCTCTGCCAGGCCTGTTCCGGCAGGGATTCACCAAACCAGACCACACCCGGCCGGGCTGGACCATCGCAGTCCTCGCAGCGTGGCGGCGCCATGCGCTGGCCGTCACCCAGTTGATCCAGATCCGCCAGCGGGATCTGCATCGGTCGGGCGCAATCATGACAACGCGGGCTCTGGATGCTGCCATGCAGATGCAGTACCCGGGTGCTGCCGGCGCGCTCATGCAGGTCGTCGACGTTCTGGGTGACCACACAGACCTTGGGCACATGCTGCTCCAGCTGCGCTATGGCTGTATGGCCCGGGTTGGGCTGTACCTGCCCTACCCGGGCGCGCCGCCATTCGTACCAGCCCCAGACCAGTTCGGGATCGGCCAGGAAGGCTTCCGGGGTGGCCAGGCGTTGCGGATCGAAGCGGGCCCAGAGGCCGGTCAGGTCATCCCGGAAGGTGGGTATGCCGCTTTCAGCGGAAACGCCGGCGCCGGTAAAGACGACCACTCGCTGGGCGCGGCTCAGGTGGTCTATGGCAGTTTGCAGTTGTGTGGGCATAGTGTTTGTTCAGGAATATTTTGGGCCTCAAACCCCAGCTTCAGAGTTTAAGGGCTCAGCCAGTTCATCTGCGTGGGCACCGCGAGAGTCGAGTCCTTTCAGCAAATCAGCTTCCGAAAATGGAAGATGGAGCTTCCGTACTTTTTGCGGTGCAGCTTCGATCATGATCTTTCCAGACTTCACACCAATTTTTATGGGGCTGGATATCTCAAGATTGGCTTGCGCCAAGATCCTGCGGGGAAGGCGCACGGCCGCGCTATTACCCCAGCGCTTGATTTCAGTTTGCATGATGGAGTCCTCCTCGTCCCAACCGGTGTAGATACACATTAACATTGGTCGAACCAATAATCCTTGCCTCGGGAGCCCAGCCTGCCGGGCCAGCGGTGGCGCTTGGCTTGATTGCCACTACACTGATAGCAAGCTGTAACGAAGCCCCCGGTGCTTTCTGTCATCGCTCATCGGAGATAATAATGAAAAGCCTGTTCCGTGATCCGCTTTCTCGCCCTGTATCCGCCGCCTGCCTGCTCTGGGCAGCACTGGCCCTGTGTGCTGTCGGCAGCGCAAGTGCCGCCGACCAACCCGCCGCCAATACGCCGCCGCCCTTGTCGCTACAGACCGCCAACGCAGATGAAGGCTTTGCCTTGGCGGTGAAGCTGTCGCAAAAGGCGGTGGGCACCGTGCAGCCGGATGTGGAGGTGCGTAAGCAGTTGCGTGCGGTGTACGCCAATAACCCGGACAGCCTGATTGCCGTTTCGCAGGTGGTCGCCATCCACTTTCAGACTATCGCGGCGGCGAATGATTACTGGCGTGAGTGATGGGCTGGTATCTGAAAAGCAAAAAAAAGGGCCGACAACAAGTGTCGGCCCTTGAAAATTGGTGGAGCTACGCGGGATCGAACCGCGGACCTCTTGCATGCCATGCAAG
>JAAYHO010000378.1 GCA_012735335.1 Gammaproteobacteria bacterium | reverse complement strand
GGCGCTGATACTATCGCCGACCAACAGAATATTCTGCGCCCATGCGGGCAGTGCCAGCACCAGCAGCAACACGCCAGCGGCGCATTTCTTCCAGACATTCATCAAGGCCGATCCCATGTCAGACAGCATTATCATTGCCCGCCACCTTAGCAAAGTCGTGGATGCCCCGGAAGCGCGGCTGACCATCCTCGACGATGTCAGCCTGAGCATCGCCCGGGGCAGCAGCGTGGCGATTGTCGGCGCTTCCGGATCGGGCAAGTCGACCCTGCTGAGCCTGCTCGCCGGGCTGGATCTGCCCAGCAGCGGCGAGGTACTGCTGGCCGGGCAATCGCTGGGTCATCTGGACGAGGATCAGCGCGCGGCTTTGCGCGCCGAACAGGTCGGCTTCGTGTTCCAGTCGTTCCAGTTGCTGGACAGTCTCAACGCGCTGGAAAACGTCATGCTGCCGCTGGAGCTGGACGGCCGCCGGGATGCCGCCAGCCGCGCCACGCAGTTGCTGCAACGGGTCGGGCTGGAGCACCGCCTGCGCCATTACCCGCGCCAGCTGTCCGGCGGTGAACAGCAGCGGGTAGCGATTGCCCGGGCCTTTGCCAGCGAACCGGCGATCCTGTTTGCCGACGAGCCCACCGGCAACCTCGACGCCGGCACCGGCGCGCGGATCACCGACCTGCTGTTCGAGCTGAACCGCGAACAGGGCACCACCCTGATCATGGTCACCCACGACGAGCGACTGGCGCAGCGCTGCGAAAGCGCCCTGCATCTGGAAGCCGGGCGGATCAAGGAGCAACAGCCATGCTGAGCCGCGACCTGCCGCTGGCCTCACGCCTGCTGCTGCGCGAATGGCGCGCCGGGGAGCTGCGGGTGATGCTGCTGGCACTGCTGATCGCGGTCACCGTGAGTACCGCCATCAGCTTCTTCACCGACCGCCTGCAGCGCGGCATGGCCACCCGGGCGGCGGAGTTTCTCGGCGCTGACATGCGCATCTCATCGCGCGATCCGCTGCCGCCGGAGTTCCTCCAGCAAGCTGTCAACAACAGCCTGCAAACCACTGATCTGGTTGATTTTTCCAGTGTAACTTCAAGCGAAGCCGAGATGCTGCTGTCGAGCATCAAGGCGGTATCGGCGGGCTATCCTCTGCGTGGTGAAGTGCGCACCAGTCAGCAGGCCTTCGGTGTCGAACAGGTCGCCGAGGGCATTCCCGAGCCCGGCAGCGTCTGGGCCGAACCACGCCTGCTCAACATCCTCGGGCTGCAGGTTGGCGACCATCTGGAGCTCGGCTACAGCCAGCTGCGCATCAGCGCCCTGCTGACCCACGAACCGGATCGGGCCGGAGACTTCTACAGCCTGACCCCACGGGTGCTGATGAACATGCAGGACCTGGCCGCCACCCGGGTGGTGCAACCGGGCAGCCGGGTGCGCTACCGGCTGCTGGTCAGCGGTGCCGAGGGTGATCTGCAACGCTACCGGGACTGGCTCGAACCGCGTCTGGAGAGTCATCAGCGACTGACCTCGGTAGCCGATGACAACCGCCAGATCGGCAATGCACTGGAGCGCGCCAACCAGTTTCTCGGCCTGGCCAGCATCGCTGCCGTGGTCCTGGCCGGAGTGGCCGTGGCGCTGTCGGCCAGTCGCTTTGCCCAGCGCCACTTCGATACCAGCGCGTTGCTACGCTGTTTCGGCACCAGCCGTCGACGTACCCTGCGGCTGTTTCTGATCCAGCTGCTGGAGCTCGGCACCCTCGCCACCCTGCTCGGCCTGTTTGCCGGCTGGCTGATGCAATGGGGGCTGATGCACCTGCTGCGCGAGTTGCTGCCCCCCGATCTGCCCGCCCCCGGACTCAAGCCGCTGCTGGTCGGCTCCGCCACCGGGCTGGTCGGCCTGCTCGGTTTTGCCCTGCCACCACTGCTGCGTCTGGGCCGGGTCGCCCCGCTGCGGGTACTGCGCCGGGAGCTGACGCCCCTGCCCGGCAGCGGCTGGCTGATCTACGGGCTGGCCCTGTCCGGGCTGAGCCTGCTGATGTGGCAGTTCACCGGCAACCTGCCGATGACCCTGGCGGTGATTCTCGGTGGTGCGCTGGCCGCCTTGCTGCTCGGCTCGCTGGCCTGGCTGCTGCTGCGCAGCACCGGCAACCGCCTGCGCCATCTGGGTCTGGCCTGGCGGCTGGGCAGCGGCCAGTTGCTCAAGCAACCCGCCGCCGCAGCGGGTCAGGTGCTGGCCTTCGGTCTGATCCTGATGTCCATGGTGGTGATCTTCATCCTGCGCACCGAGCTGCTGGACAGCTGGCAGACCCAGCTGCCGGACGATGCGCCCAACCATTTCGCACTGAATATCCTGCCCGAACAGGAAGCCGAGTTCCGCCGGGCGCTGGAGACCATCGGCGCGCGTACCGCACCGCTGTACCCGGTCACCCCGGGACGGCTGACCGCGATCAACGGGGCACCGGTACGCGACCAGGTGACCAAGGACAGCCCCGGCGAGCGCGCCATCAACCGCGACCTGAGCCTGACCTGGTCCGCCGAACTGGCCAGCGATAATCAGCTGGTTGCCGGCCACTGGTGGGACAGCCTGCCCGCCAGCGACGGGCACAGGGTATCGGTGGAGGCGGAGCTGGCCGAAAGTCTCGGCGTCGGACTGGGCGATCAGCTGAGCTTTGTCATCGGCGGCAGCACCCTGGAAGCCCAGGTTGCCAGCATCCGCAGCGTCAACTGGGATAACTTCACCCCCAACTTCTATATGGTGTTCTCCCCCGGCGCGCTGCACGGCGCGCCCAGCACCCTGCTGACCAGCTTCCACCTGCCCGCCGAGCAACGCGATCAGCTGCGCGAACTGACCCGCACCTTCCCGGCCATGACCCTGCTGGAAGTGGAAGCGATCCTGGAGCAACTGCGCGACATCCTCGCCCAGGTCACCCTGGCGGTGGAGTATGTGCTGATATTCGTGCTGCTGGCCGGCTTTACCGTGCTGTTCGCCTCATTGCAATCGACGCTGGATACCCGTCTGTACGAAGGCGCGCTGCTGCGTACCCTCGGCGCACGGCGCGAGCTGCTGCGCAAGGCCAACCGCCTGGAATTCGGCCTGCTCGGCGCCCTCGCCGGCCTGCTGGCCATCGTCGCCGCCGAGCTGATCACCTGGCTGCTGTACCACTACGCCCTGGACCTGCAATGGCAACCGCACTATCTGCTGTGGCTGCTGGTACCGGCCATCGGCGCACTGCTGATCGGTGCGGCTGGCGCACTGGGTACCCGGGCGGTGGTCAGGCAGAGTCCGATGGGGTTGTTGCGCAGGGGATAGTGAGCCTCTGCGGCCCCTCTCGCCACCCTGTCCCCTCTCCCCCGGCCCCTCTCCCCTTGCGGGAGAGGGGCCGGGGGAGAGGGGACAGGCCGCCCACTGCAGTCCCCTCACCCCTTCTCATACTCAATCGCATTCACATACCACACCGCCGTCCCCGCCTCGGTCGTCACCTCCGCCTCATCATCCACCTGCTTGCCGATCAGCGCCCGGGCCATGGGCGAGTCCACCGAGATGTAATCCTTGCGCCCGAATATCTCGTCATAGCCAACGATGCGAAAGCGCAGCTGCTTGCCGTCATCGTTCTCGATCTCCACCCAGGCACCGAAGAACACCTTGCCCTCCTGCTCCGCGCGGTAGTCGACCACCTTGAGGTATTCCAGACACTTGCGCAGGTAGCGCACCCGTCGATCGATCTCGCGCAGGCGCTTCTTGTTGTACTGATAATCGGCATTCTCGCTGCGATCGCCGAGGCTGGCGGCCCAGGCCACTTTCCTGGTTATATCCGGGCGCTCCACCCGCCATAACTCATCCAGCTCTTTGCGCAGATTCTCGTAACCCTGACGGGTAATCAGCGGTGTCTTCACTCCCAGCTCCTGTATGCCGCATGCCGTGCGATGAAATGATGCAGTAATCTGCACTGAATATGCGTATACTACGCGATTAACAATCCCCCAAGGTTTACTCCAAGTATGTCCGATACCGCTCCGGCGGCACCGCAATTTGCCGATCTCGGCTTGCCTGCACCGCTTCTTGAGGCCCTGAACAGCCTCGGCTATGAAACACCCTCCCCTATCCAGGCCGAGGCTATTCCGACTCTTCTGGCCGGTGATGACCTGCTGGGCCTGGCCCAGACCGGCACTGGCAAGACTGCTGCCTTTGCACTGCCCGTACTGGCAGGCATCGACGTCAGCATTCGCGCCACCCAGGCGTTGATTCTCACGCCCACCCGCGAACTGGCGCTGCAAGTGGCTGAAGCCCTGCAGAGCTATGCGCAGAACATGCGCGGTTTTTCCGTACTGGCCCTGTATGGCGGCTCCCCCTTCGCTCCCCAGTTCAAGGCACTGGAGCGAGGTGCTCACGTAGTCGTGGCTACCCCCGGCCGCCTGACCGACCACATGCGTCGCGGCAGCATCAAGTTCGACCACATGCGCTATCTCGTCCTCGACGAAGCGGATGAAATGCTCAAGATGGGCTTTGCCGACGACCTCGACGCAGTATTCGAGAAGGTCCCGGAAGACACCCAGAAGGCACTGTTCTCCGCCACCATGCCCGCCGGCGTGCGCACCGTTGCGCGCAAGCACATGCGTGAGCCGAAGGAAATCCGCCTGCACAGCGGCAAGACCAGCAGCCTGGATACCATTACCCAGAAAGTCTGGGAAGTAGCCAACCACCACAAACTGGACGCCATGACCCGCCTGCTCGAAGTCGAGCCAGTCGAGGCCATGATCGTCTTTGTGCGTACCAAGATTGCCAGCCAGGAGCTGTCCGAGCGTCTGGAAGCCCGTGGCTTTGCCGCCGCCGCACTGAACGGTGACCTCAGCCAGCAACTGCGTGAGCAGGTGGTCGACCGCCTCAAGCGCGGCCTGCTGGATATCGTCGTTGCCACCGACGTGGCCGCCCGTGGTCTGGACGTGGAGCGCATCTCCCACGTACTCAACTACGACCTGCCGCATGACAGCGAATCCTACGTGCACCGTATCGGCCGTACCGGCCGCGCTGGTCGCTCCGGCACCGCCATCCTGTTCGTCACTCCCCGCGAGCGGCGCATGCTCGGCATGCTGGAAAAGGCCACCGGTCAGAAGATCGAACAACAGGCCCTGCCCACTGCCGACGCGGTACGCAGCGGTCGCCTGAGCAAGCTGGCCACCCGTCT
>JAAYHO010000377.1 GCA_012735335.1 Gammaproteobacteria bacterium | reverse complement strand
TACTCCTTCCGCCGCTGCCCCTACGCCATGCGCGCTCGGCTCGGTTTGTTGTTTGCCGAGTTGCAGGTGGAGTTGCGCGAGGTGGTGCTGAAAAACAAGCCGCCGCAGATGTTGGCTATCAGTTCCAAGGGCACGGTTCCGGTTCTTGAGCAGCCGGGGGGCGACGGCGCTGGGGGAGTGGTTATCGAGGAGAGCCGGGAAATAGTGGAATGGGCGCTGGGGCAGAATGATCCGCAGGGTTTATTGCAGGTTGATCTGGCCAGTGCCAATGCGCTGATCGATCAGAACGATAACGAGTTCAAGTACTGGCTGGATCGTTACAAGTACGCTGATCGCCATCCCGAGCTGACGCAGTTGGAGTATCGGCAGCGGGGTGAGGTGTTTCTGCAGCTGCTGGAACGGGCTCTGGCCAATCACCGCTATCTGCTGGGTGATCGCATCAGCATTGCGGATATCAGTCTCATGCCTTTTGTGCGCCAGTTCGCTCATGTCGATCAGGACCTGTTCTACAGTTTGCCCTATCCGCATCTGCAGCAGTGGTTGCGGGGCTGGCTGGCGCATCCGCTGTTTCAGCAGGTCATGGCCAAGTTTCCGCCCTGGCAGGAAGGTGATGAGGTCGTGGTGCTGCAGCTGGATTCCGCTGGTCGTTCATGACGGCGTGCTGATCCCCGCCGAACGCTCGATGGCGTCGATCACTTCATGCAGTGTGACGGCATCGCGAAAGCTGGGTGCCGAGCGCGTGCCGGAACGGATGTCCTGGGCGATCAGGCCGTAAATGCGCGCCACGTTGCGTGCGACCGAGTTGTCCGGCCAGCCGTCATAGGCTGAGGCGGGCGGGGTCAACGGGGCAAGCTCGGTGGCGTCGCCCTTATCAGTGTTATTGCCACCGTGGATCGACAGTTGCACTATCTGGCCGTGGCCGGTGGCGCCGGTTACCTGAATATCGCCTTGCGTGCCGTTGATTTCCCACAGCAGGTTGGTGCCCCGGGACATGCCGCCACGATAGTGGATCGAGACCGCCGCGCCGCTTTCCAGTTGGCCCTGGACCAGAACCTGATCATGGGTGGTGGAGGGGATGGTTTCACCGGTATCGGCGACCTGCGCGCTATTGCGACGGACAAACATGCGCGCGGACAGGTCGCCAAGCTCGCCCAGCACCTCGCGCATACCGGCCAGCGTGTGTCCGAGCGGAATGCTGAGCAGCGTTGCGCCATTGTTGCGGTCGTAGAGATAGGCATGGGCCGCATCGGTCTTGCCGCTCCATTCGCCGCCACTGCCGATCAGAGTGGTGGACAGCACTTCGCCGACATAGCCATCGGCGATGAGTTGGCGCAGATATTCGACTTCGGGGGCGACGCGCATCTGGGTGCCGATTGCCGCCACTACACCCTTGGCCTCGGCGAGGTCGGCCAGTTCCCGGGCTTCGGCCAGGCCGTTGCCGAGCGGCCATTCGCAGTAGACGTGTTTGCCGGCGTTCAATGCGGCGGTGACCAGCTCGTGGTGGTGGGGCACCTTGACGGTGACAACGACCAGGTCGATCTCAGGTGACTCGACCAGCGCCTGCGCGTTCTCGAACGCATGGGGCAGCCCGAACGCTTTGGCGGCGTTCTGTGCGCTGGCGAGACTGGTGTTGGCTACGCCGGTCACCACATAATCGTCCGGCAAGGCCTGCAGCGCCGGAATATGGGCGGTCGAGGCCCAGTGAATGCTGGGGTTGAGGCCGATAAAACCGACGCGGATCGGTGTGTCAGTCTTGCCTGTCATGCGATGCTCCTGTTTGTTATTGGCTGGATGCTAATCCCAGTCTTCAGGAACCGAGCCCATAGGTCCAGTGCTTGTGTCTGCGTCGGTTATTTGGTGGGAAATGGATCATTCGGCAAGGGGATGAATTCCTGGTCATCGGCATCCGGCAGTTTCATTCTGCCTGCCTTCCAGTCTTCCGCGGCCTGGGCAAGTCGGTCTCTGGAGGAAGAGACGAAGTTCCAGTACATGAAGCGTTTGCCGATGCTGTCGCCGCCCAGGACCATGACGCGGGAGGGTTCCAGGGCGTGTACCTGTGAGGCGGCTGGGGTGAGTATCAGCATTCGACCGCTTTCATGGCGGGTGCCGCAGACCTCAACAGCTCCGGTAGCAATATAGAGTGCGCGCTCCTCATAGCCGCCGGGAATCTCGGCGCTGGCGCCTGCTGCCAGATCCAGATGGGCGTAGAACTGGGGAGAATGGGTTGCGGTGCCAGCGGTCAGGCCGTAGGCGCTGCCGGCGATAAGTTGCCCGGCTACGCCTGCGTCGTGCCATTGGGGCAGGTCCAGTCCGGCGTGGTGGGAGAAGGACGGTGCAATCTCCTCAAACTCGGTAGGCAGGGCTACCCAGGCCTGAATGCCGTGCAGATGGTCGCCGTGCGCTCGGGCATGCTCGAAGCGTTCGCTGTGGGTGATGCCGCTTCCGGCGGTCATCCAGTTGACCTCTTGCGGTCGGATGGCCTGTTCATAGCCGAGGCTGTCCCGGTGCATCACTTCCCCCGAGAACAGGTAGGTCACTGTCGACAGGCCGATGTGGGGATGCGGGCGAACGTCGACATTGGTATCCGCACCCGGTGGGAGGTCGATCGGCCCCATGTGATCGAAGAAGATGAACGGGCCGACCATGCGCCGCCCGGCGACGGGCAGCACGCGGCCCACTTCCAGACCGCCGCCAAGCTGGCGACGGCGTTGTTCGATGATGGTTTCTATCATGCTTGTCTCCTAAGGCGCAGCGGGTTGTGGCTGATGGACGTCAGTGCAGCTAAGCCCATCAAAACTGCCTGAACAACGCCGCTACCACAATACCTGCTGCAATCGCCGGAAGTGGTTTTTTCAGCAGCAACATGATCACGCCAGTGGTCAGCAGTGCCAGCCGGGCTGCGGTGTCGCCCTCCAGGGCCAGAGGCGCAAGCAGGGCGACCAGTACCGAGCCGGACATGGCGCTGATGAATTGCCGGACGCGATAGCCGATGGGCACGAAGGACATGACATACACGCCGCCCCAGCGGGTCGCCAGGGTCACTATCGCCATCACCAGTACCAGCAGCCAGGCGCCGGAGCCGGTGGCATCAATGCTCATGCTTGCTCCCCGTCCAGACGGTTCCGACCAGTCCGCCCGCGACGGCGCCGACCACGACGTGGCTGTTCTCGGGCAGGTAGCGGTAGGCGAACAGGGAGGCGGCGGCCGCGATTATCCAGATCACCAGCAGGCGCAGGTTCTTGTCGCCGCTGACCACCATGGCCAGCAGGAAGCAGCCCATCACCATATCCAGCCCCAGTGCCTCGGGCGAATAGATGGCGCCGCCCAGCAGTACGCCAAGCCAGGTGCCGATCACCCAGGACAGCCACAGTGCCAGGCCGCCGCCGAATAACAGACCGATGCCGGGGCGGCGGTTGGCGAAGGCCTGCATGGCCAGCGCCCAGTTGGCGTCAGAGGCTACCAGCATCACACCATAGCGTTGTTTGGCGGGCAGGTGCTGCAGCCAGGGGTGGAGGGTGGCGCCCATCAGCAGGTGGCGGGCGTTGATGGCGAATACGGTGATGCCCAGAGTAAGCAGCGGCACGCTCGGCCCCCACAGCTCCAGTGCCGCGAACTGTGAGGCTCCGGCAAATACCAGGGTGCTCATGCTGACGATCAGGCCGTCGCTGAGCCCTGTCTGGGTGGCCGCCAGGCCAAAGGCGGCACCGAAGACCGCGACAAACAGGGAGATGGGTGCCAACTGGATAAAACCGGCCCAGACCATGTGGCGGTCGAACTGGTGCAGGTTGTCGGTGCTGCTCATCGCTTCATTCCACCAGACAATCGACAAAATACCGCACACTCCCATCCTCCTGCACTATCGGCCGCAGTCCATGGATATCGCTTTCGAATCCGGGGAATTGCTGGTCCTGGGCCAGGGCGATGCGCAGGTAGTCGGTGATGGCGCTGCTGTCTTCGGGGAAGCGTTCGCCGGGCATGATGACCGGGATGCCGGGCGGGTAGGGCACCAGCATGACGCTGCTGATGCGTCCGGCGAGTTGTTCGGCGGGGACCATTTCCACCTGTCCGCGAACCATTTGCTGGTAGGCGTCTGCCGGGCGCACGACGATGTCGGGGAGTTCGGTGTAGATCTGTCGCAGCACCTTGACCATGTTCTGCTGTCGGTAGAAGCGGTGCAGCTGGTGACACAGGTCCTGCAGGCCGAGGCCGGGGTAGTGGCCGCTGCGGGCGATGGCGGGCAGGGTCAGGTCCAGCGGGGCGTTGTTGTCGTACAGGCGCTTGAACTCCTGCAGCTCGGAGACCAGGGTGCTCCATTTGCCCTTGGTGATGCCCAGTGAGAACAGGATCAGGAAGGAGTACAGGCCGGTCTTTTCCACCACCAGGCCGCGTTCGGCAAGAAAGCGCGTGACCACAGCGGCCGGGATACCGGTGCGGCCCAGGCGGCCCTGTTCCTCTACGCCGGGGGTCAGCAGGGTAACCTTGATCGGGTCGAGCAGGGCGTAGTCGTCAGCCATTTCGCCGAAGCCATGCCATGGGGCGTTGTTATCCAGCGTCCAGTCGCTGGCCAGCAGTTCTTCATTATCCAGTGCCTGTTCCGGCTCCCACACATCGAACCACCACTGCTCCTCATCCAGCCGCTCGGCGGTCTGCTGCATGGCCAGGCGGAAGGACAGCGCCTCGTCGAGGGTTTCCTGTACCAGCGAGCGGCCGGGCTCGCCGGCCATCATGCCGGTGGCGACGTCGATCGAGGCGATGATGCCGTAGTGCGGTGAGGTGGAGGTGTGCATCATGAAGGATTCGTTGAAGCGCTCCACATCCAGCTGTTGCTCGACGCTGTTCTCGGCGAGGATGATCGAGGCCTGGGACAGCGCCGCCAGTACCTTGTGTGGCGACTGGGTGGCAAAGACCAGCGGGTGTCTGGCGCGGTCGAAGCCGCGCTTCTTGCCCATGCCGTGACGACCGGCGTAGAACTCATGGAAGGCGGCGTAGCCGTACCAGGCTTCGTCGAAGTGTAGTATGTCGGCGGCATCTTCCAGCTCGTCCTTGATCAGCTCGGCGTTGTAGCACAGGCCGTCGTAGGTGGAGTTGGTCAGTACCGCCAGCTTGATGCGCGCTTCCCGGCCCTGCAGCAGGGGGTGTTCGGCCAGCCGCTGACGCAGGTTGTCGGGCGAGAAGGACTCCAGGCTGATCGGCCCGATGATGCCGTAATCGTTGCGCGAGCCGGTCAGGTAGACCGGGATGGCACCGGTCATGATGATCGCGTGCAGGATCGACTTGTGGCAGTTGCGGTCGACCAGTACCACGTCATCCCGGGTGACGAAGGCATGCCAGATGATCTTGTTCGAGGTCGAGGTGCCGTTGATCACATAGAAGCTGTGATCAGCACCGAAGGTGCGGGCGGTATTGGCTTCGGCTTCGGCAATCGGGCCGTTGTGGTCCAGCAGCGAGCCGAGGCCCGGTACCGAGACTGACAGGTCCGAGCGCAGGGTGTTTTCGCCGAAGAAGTCATGAAAGGCGCGCCCTACCGGGCTCTTGCGAAAGGCCACACCGCCGCCATGCCCCGGCGAGTGCCAGGAGTAGCTGGCGCGGCCGGTATAGGTGAGCAGCGCCTTGAAAAACGGCGGCAGCAGTTGGGACAGGTAGGCCCGGGCGGTGCGGGCGATCTGCCCGGCGATAAAGGGCATGGTGTCTTCGAACAGGTAGATGACGCCGCGCAGTTGGTAGAGGTCGCGCAGGCGGCTG
>JAAYHO010000376.1 GCA_012735335.1 Gammaproteobacteria bacterium | reverse complement strand
GGTTGATCGCATGTGTGCCTCCGGGCTGATGGCCATTGGCGAAGCGGCCAAGGCGATCATGACCGGTGAGCTGGACGTGGCCATCGGCGGTGGGGTGGAGTCGCTGTCGCTGACCCAGACCAAGCACAAGAACAGCTATCGGGCGCGCTCCGAGGCGGTGATGGAGGTGGCACCGGCGGCCTATATCCCGATGATCGAGACCGCGGAAATCGTTGCCGAACGCTACGGCATCAGCCGCGCGGCCCAGGACGAGTATGCGCTGCAGAGCCAGCAGCGGACTGCGGCGGCGCAGCAGGCCGGTCTGTTCACCGAGGAAATCGTGCCGTTGGCGGCCAGCAAGCTGCTGTTCGACAAAGAAGGCAAACCGGCCGGGCATGAGCAGGTGACCGCTGATCGCGACGAGTGCAACCGCCCGAGCACCACGCTGGAAGGCCTGCAGGGCCTGGCGCCGGTGTGGAAGGACGGTGAATGGGTCAAGCAGGGCCAGCACATCACCGCCGGTAATGCCTCGCAGTTTTCCGACGGCGCTGCCGCCTGCCTGCTGATGAGCCGCGAGCAGGCCGAGCGCCGTGGTCTCAAGCCGCTGGGCGTCTACCGCGGGATTGCCGTGGCCGGGTGCAAGCCGGAGGAGATGGGCATCGGGCCGGTGTACGCCATCCCCAGGCTGCTGCAGCGCTTCAATCTCAAGGTCGAGGATATCGGCCTGTGGGAAATCAACGAGGCCTTCGCCAGCCAGGTGCTGTATTGCCGCGATCACCTGGGTATCCCCAATGACCGCCTGAATGTGAACGGCGGAGCCATCTCCATCGGCCATCCGTTCGGCATGAGCGGCGCGCGCATGGTCGGCCATGCGCTGCTGGAGGGGCGCCGCCGCGGTGTGCGTTATGTAGTGGTGTCGATGTGCATCGGTGGCGGCATGGGCGCTGCCGGGCTGTTCGAACTGGACTGACCCTCCCATCCTCCGGAAGCCCGGCATCAGCGGGCTCCGCCCTGGCGGGTGCCAACCGTCCTGCGGCGCGGCGCCCGGCCGTTCTTGATCTGCGTCAATGACATAAGCCATTTGGACGATGCTGGCAGGTCCGCTGCTGGCCCACCATCAAATCACTCGCTGTGCTGCCTTTATGTCTCGCACATGAACAGCTGCAGACTCATAAGAACAACAGGTGCCCTGCCAAGGGGCCGCCCACAGGTTGGATAGAGCCATGAGTAAACTGATCAGCTATTCCTTCTGTCTCGTCGTCATCGCCTTGGTGGCCTATGCCTTCTCGCCGCGGCAGCAGACCGATGGCCAGCGGGTGGAACTTGATCTGGCACGCCTGCAGATCAACGATCTGGCCCGAATTGATGACCGGGTAATCGCGGTGGGGGAGCGCGGCACCATCATTGTCAGCGACGACCTGGGCGATACCTGGCGCGAGACCCATGGCGACGACCAGTTGCCTGTCACCCTGACCGGCATCAGCCCGCTGGGCGGCGACACCCTGCTGGCGGTGGGGCACGACGCCGTGCTGATGCGCAGTGATGATGCCGGCGACAGCTGGGATGTATTGATG
>JAAYHO010000375.1 GCA_012735335.1 Gammaproteobacteria bacterium | reverse complement strand
GAGATGCGCCGGGTGTGCAATCGGGTCATGCCGGAGACCAGATCGAAGGCCGGTTCGCGGCACAGGCCGGAGTCGATCACCACCCGCACTCCCTCGATGGTCAGACTTGTCTCGGCAATCGGTGTGGCCAGCACCACCTTGCGCCGCCCGGGTGCGGCCGGGGCAATGGCCTGGCGCTGGGCGGCAAAGTCCAGTTCGCCATACAGCGGAGCAATATCCACCTCTGGCTGATCGGCCAACGTCTGTTCCAGCCGGGCCTGCAGCCGACGGATCTCCGCCGCACCGGGCAGAAATACCAGCAGGCTGCCGCTATCGGTGGCCAGCGACTGCAGCACCAGTTGCTCCAGCGGCGGCTCGATCGGCTGGCCGGGTGCCAGCGGCGCACCATGCTGGATCTGCACCGGATACTGGCGGCCCTCGCTGGTCACCAGCGGTGCATCCTCCAGCAGGCGACTTACTGCGGCAGCGTCCAGGGTGGCGGACATCACCAGCAGCTTCAGCGGGTTGCTGTCATCACGCAGGTACTGCTGAGTCTGCAGACAAAGGGCCAGGCCCAGATCCGCATCCAGACTGCGTTCGTGAAATTCGTCGAAGATCACCAGCCCGACGCCGGGCAGCTCCGGATCGGCCTGCAGCAGGCGCTGCAATATGCCCTCGGTCACCACCTCGATGCGGGTGGCCGCGCTGATGCGGGTTTCCAGACGGATACGGTAGCCGACGGTCTGCCCCACCGACTCGCCGAGCAGTTGCGCCAGCCGTTCGGCAGCGGCCCGGGCGGCCAGTCGGCGCGGCTCCAGCAGGATGATCTTCTGCCCGGCCAGCCAGTCACTGCGCAGCAGTGCCAATGGCACCAGGGTGGTCTTGCCGGCACCGGGCGGTGCCTGCAGCACCACACCGGGATGGCTGGCCAGTTGCTGATCCAGCTCGGCCAGCACCGCCTGTACAGGAAGCTCGCTCATCGACACTCACATATTGGGCAAAGCCGCATTATACCGCGCCCGCCTTCAAGGCCGCAGTGGAGCGGCGTATAGTAGCCAGTTACCACTTGTCTTTCCCTGCACGAGGCACAACATGCGTTTGAAGGCTCTGGCCAGCATTCTGCTGAGCACCACTCTGGTTACCCAACTGACCGCCTGTGGCACTGTGTTCTACCCCGAGCGCCGAGGGCAGATCAGCGGGGAGATTGACCCGGGAGTGGCCATTCTCAATGGCATCGGCCTGCTGTTCTACGTGATTCCCGGTCTGGTCGCCTTTGCCGTGGACTTCACCACCGGAGCCATCTACTTCCCGGATGAGCGCTACAGCATCGCCCCCGAACGTCTGCAGCAGGCAGTCGACGCGGACGGCCAGGTCGATCAGGCCAGGCTCCAGAGCATACTGCAGCAGGATCTGGGCATGGATATTCCGCTGCAGCAGGCGCAACTGATAACCCAGCCCGGCGCAGCCCAACTGGCGCTGCTCGGCGTGCCCGCGCGCGGCTGATGAACAGGCAAACGGCAGCGATCGATCAGGGCAACGCGCGGCTGCTGCGGCTGGCTACCTATGCCTCGGTGCTGGTGGCGGTGATCCTGATTGTTCTCAAGGCGACGGTCTGGTACCTGTCCGGCTCGGTGAGCCTGCTGGCCTCGCTGATCGACTCGCTGATGGACGGCGGTGCCTCCCTGATCAACCTGCTGGCGGTCAGCTATGCACTGACCCCGGCGGACAAGGGGCACCGCTTTGGGCACGGCAAGGCCGAGGCGCTGGCCGGTCTGGCCCAGTCGATCTTCATCAGCGCCTCGGCGTTGCTGGTGCTGTGGCAGGGCATCGAGCACCTGCGCCACCCGGTGCCGCTGGATGCCGCCTGGTATGGCGTGGCGGTCATGCTGCTGTCGATTATCGCCACCCTGATTCTGCTGCGCTTCCAGAATCACGTGATTCAGCGTACCGGCTCCACCGCAATCCGTGCCGATGCCCTGCACTACCGCTCCGATCTGCTGATGAATGCCAGCATCATTATCGCGCTGGTGCTGTCCTGGTACGGCATTACCAGCGCCGATGCCCTGTTCGGTATCGGCGTGGCGCTGTTTATCGGCTATGGAGCGCTGCAGATCGGCCGGGACGCAGTACAGATCCTGATGGATCACGAACTGCCCGACACGGTACGCACGGAGGCCCTGGCGCTGGCCCGGGCGGTGCCAGGAGTGGTGGATGTGCATGACCTGCGTACCCGGGAGTCGGGCCAGCAATGGTTCATGCAGCTGCATCTGGAGTTGCCCGGCGAGCTGTCCTTGAACGACGCCCATGAACTGGGCGAGCAGGTGCGCCACGCCATTCTCCAGCGCTTCCCCCAGGCCGAGGTGCTGGTTCACAAGGACCCGGTATAACCGGAAGCCAGAAACGCCAACGGCCGACAGAGTCGGCCGCTGATGTTGAGTCCATTTATCTATCCGTTTGGGATATTGCCGGTCCCGGAGCCTTGTGGGCTGGGTGGTCGGGTGATGAGCAGTCCGGTGGAACCCTCCTCCCAGTGTCGCTCTTGTGAAGCGTCTGGTTGGACATGCCGACCATGGCCTTGAAAACCTGTGACTATAGTATCGAGACCCTTGCGCCATTTCTTGCCTTTCATTGCACAACCTTGGCACACTTACGCAATATTCAGCCAAATATAACGAACTTACAGCAACAGGAGCGCAGCTCGTCATGCAAGACAACAATCTTGACCGTTATGACCTGAAAATTCTCGCCGCCCTGCAGCAGGATGCCCGTATCAGCAACCAGGAGCTGGCTGACCGTATCGGCCTGTCGCCCTCGCCCTGTTCCCGGCGGGTCAAGCAACTGGAAGAAGCCGGCTATATCACCCGCCAGGTCGCCCTGCTCGATCCGCAGAAGCTCGGTCTGACCCTGACCGCCTTCGTCATGATCGGCATGGATCGGCACACCCCCGACCGCTTTGCCCACTTCGAGGAGACCATCCGTGCTTGCCCCGAGGTACTCAGCTGCTGCCTGGTGACCGGCATGGATGCGGATTACCAGTTGCGCGTAGTGGTGCAGGACATGGATCATTACCAGCAATTTCTGCTGGGCACCCTGACGCGGATCGAAGGTGTGTCCAGCGTACGTTCGAGCTTTGTGCTCAACCAGGTGGTCTCCAGCACGGAATTGCCCCTCAATCACCTGGTCAAAAAGTAAACCACCCTGTTACTGGAGACCCATTGTGTCCTACGAAGAATTTGAAGCGCTGGCCCTGCCCCTGAGTATCCTTGCCCTGGTGGCCTTCATGGGCTTTATCGTCTGGGATCTGGCGAAGAAGTCCAAAGCCGGTCGCTGGGGTACGGCGGTGCTGTTCTTTGCGCTGGGGCTGGGGGTGATCGGTTTTGTCATCAAGGCCATCATTCTGGGCAATATCGAGGGCATCTAAGCCAGCACCAGCCATGAGCAGACAGAATCCACGCAGACCCGGCCCACCCCGGCGCCCCGGGCCAGCCCGCCGCCAGCCTGCCGCGCCACCGGCGCAGTCGCGACTGATCGCCCTGAACAAGCCCTTCGATGTGCTGACCCAGTTCACCGATGATCAGGGCCGGGCAACCCTGCGCGACTTCGTCGATATACCCGGCGTCTACCCCGCCGGTCGACTGGACCGAGACAGTGAAGGCCTCCTGCTGCTGACCAATGACGGGCGACTGCAGGCGCGTATTACCGACCCGAAGCACAAGCTGGCCAAGACCTACTGGGTCCAGGTGGAGGGTGAGCCCAGCGTCGAACAGCTGGAGCAACTGCGCGCCGGGCCGAGGCTGAACGATGGCCCCACCCGGCCCGCTGAAGTGGAGCGGATTGCCGAGCCTGTACTGTGGCCACGCAACCCGCCGGTACGCTTTCGCAAGAGCATCCCCACCAGTTGGCTGGCGATCACCATCCGCGAAGGCCGCAATCGTCAGGTGCGGCGCATGACGGCGGCGGTCGGTCTGCCCACCCTGCGGCTGGTACGGGTACGCATCGGTGACTGGGAGCTGGGCGAGCTGCAGCCGGGGCAGTGGCGCGAGCTGTCCTGCTGAGCAGCAGCGCTCACCCGCAGTTATTGTTATAGTCTGTCCTTCTCAAAGGCGGCCCGCTTATGCCTGCAGTGGCCTTGAGCAGCCCTGCCGCCATACCGATATCTGACCTGCTGATGGTAAGCTTAGCCCATGAATACGTCTGCTCCTTTTCGTCCCGTTGTCCTCTGTCTGTCCGGCCATGATCCCAGCGGCGGCGCTGGTCTGCAGGCGGATATCGAAGCGCTGATCGCCCAGGGCTGCCACGCCGCACCCACGGTTACCGCGCTGACCGTGCAGAACACCGTGGATGTCAGCGACTTCCGCGTGCTGGACCGAGAGTGGATTCTGGCCCAGGCCAATGCAGTGCTGAGCGATATGCCCGTGGCAGCGGTCAAGCTGGGCATGCTCGGCAGCCTGGAAATGGTCGATACCGTGGTCGAGATCATGCAGGCGCACCCACACCTGCCGATGGTCTGCGACCCAGTGCTGCGCGCCGGTGGTGGTGGCTCGCTGGGCAAGGACGAGGTCGGTTACGCCATGCGCGAGAAGCTGATGCCGCTGGCCCGCATCGTCACCCCCAACCTGCCGGAAGCCCGCATCCTCGCCGAACTGCCCGAGGGCAGTGCCGATGAGTGCGCCGCAAAACTGCTGCCACGCTGCGAGAACCTGCTGATCACCGGCGGCCACGGTACCGAGCAGGAAGTGCACAACCGCCTGTACTGTCAGGATGGCAGCCAGCACACCTTCACCTGCGCCCGCCTGCCCGGCGAGTACCACGGCTCCGGCTGCACCCTGGCCAGCACCCTGGCCGGTCGCCTGGCCTTGGGCGAGGAGCTGGTCAGCGCTGTGAAGACCGCGCTGGATTACACCTGGCGCACCCTGCGCGACGCCGAACAGCCAGGCAAGGGCCAGTACGTACCCCGCCGCCTGCCGCTGGACTTCTGTCAGTGAGCCTGCGCGGCCTCTACGCCATTACCGACAGCACGCTGCTGGCCGACGGCCGCCTGCTGCCCTGGGTCGAAGCCGCCCTCGAAGGTGGCGTGCGCCTGCTGCAGTACCGTGACAAGAGCAACGACAGTGCGCGCCGCCTGGACGAGGCCAGTCAGCTCAAGGCCCTGTGCCAGCAGTACGGCGCGCAATTGCTGATCAACGATGATCTGGCACTGGCCAGCCAGCTGGGAGTCGGTGTACATCTGGGTCAGGAAGACGGCAGCCTGCGCGAGGCCAGAGCCGAGCTCGGCCCTGACGCCATCGTTGGCGCCACCTGCCATGCCAGTCTGGATCTGGCCGCCGCAGCGGTGGAGGCAGGCGTCAGCTATATTGCCTTTGGTCGCTTCTTCCACTCGGAAACCAAGCCGGGCGCCCCGGCGGCCACCCCCGAGCTGCTGCAACAGGCGCGGCAGCACTTCAATACACCGATAGTTGCCATCGGCGGCATCACCCTGGAGCGCGCCCCGCAACTGCTGGCGGCAGGCGCTGACCTGCTGGCCGTTATCCACGGCCTGTTCGGCGCTGACTCCGCCGCCGGGGTGCGCCAGCGCGCCGAAGCCTTCAACACATTATTCACGCATTGAGAGAGTGACCCATGTCCCGTTCCGAATCCCTGTTTGCCAGTGCCCAGAAACATATCCCCGGCGGCGTCAACTCGCCGGTACGCGCCTTCCGCAGCGTCGGCGGCAGCCCGCTGTTCATCAAGCATGCCGAGGGCGCCTATATCATCGATGAGGACGACAAGCGCTATGTGGACTATGTCGGCTCCTGGGGCCCGATGATTCTCGGTCACGCCCATCCCGAGGTGCTGGACGCAGTGCGCAGTCAGCTGGAGCACGGTCTGTCCTACGGCGCACCGACCGCCATGGAAACCGAGATGGCCGAACTGGTCTGCTCGCTGGTGCCTTCCATGGACATGGTACGCATGGTCAGCTCCGGCACCGAGGCGACCATGAGCGCCATCCGCCTGGCTCGCGGCTATACTGGCCGGGATACCATCATCAAGTTCGAGGGTTGCTACCATGGTCACTCCGACAGCCTGCTGGTCAAGGCCGGTTCCGGTGCCCTGACCTTCGGCGTGCCCAGCTCCCCCGGTGTGCCTGCGGCCTTCGCCCAGCACACCCTGACCCTGCCCTACAACGACATTGCCGCAGTACGCGAAACCCTGAGCAAGGTCGGCAAGGACATCGCCTGCATCATCGTCGAGCCGGTGGCCGGCAACATGAACTGTGTGCCGCCGGTGCCGGGCTTCCTTGAAGGCCTGCGCGAAGTCTGCGACGAGCACGGCGTGGTGCTGATTTTTGACGAAGTCATGACCGGTTTCCGCGTGGCACTGGGCAGCGCCCAGGGGCACTTCGGCGTCACCCCGGACCTGTCGACCTTCGGCAAGATCGTCGGCGGCGGCATGCCGGTCGGTGCCTTCGG
>JAAYHO010000374.1 GCA_012735335.1 Gammaproteobacteria bacterium | reverse complement strand
CCGACCAGCTGGTCGCGGGTGACCAGGCCGGTGACGCTGCGGTCGCCGATGGTGATCAGGAAGTTCTTGCTGGCCACGGCGGGCAGACGCAGTACGCGCAGTGCAGCTTCTTCCAGCGCGACATCGCCGGTGAAGTCATCGCCCTGCTCCGCTTCGCGGGTCACGCTGCGGTGCATGCGCGGCGGCTTGCCGAGCAGTACCGAGAGGGGCATATCTACCGGCTGGTTGTCGAAGTGGCTGTCGTTGAGGACCAGCATCTGCTCTTCGGTGGCCTCGCCGACCACGGCAAAGGGGCAGCGCTCGCGCTCGCAGATTTCCTTGAAGCGCTCGAAGTCGGCGTTGGGCACCGCCATGACGTAGCGTTCCTGGGATTCGTTGGACCAGATTTCCAGCGGGCTCATGCCCGGCTCGTCATTCGGAATGTTGCGCAGCTCGAAGATGCCGCCTCGGCCGCCATCGTTGACCAGCTCGGGGAAGGCATTGGACAAGCCGCCCGCGCCCACGTCGTGGATGAAGGCGATGGGGTTCTTCTCGCCCAGCTGCCAGCAACGGTCGATGACTTCCTGGCAGCGGCGTTCCATTTCCGGGTTCTCGCGCTGCACGGAGGCAAAATCCAGGTCCTCGGCGCTGCTGCCGGTGGCCATGGAGGAGGCAGCACCGCCGCCCAGACCGATCAGCATGGCCGGACCGCCGAGCACGATCAGCTTGGCGCCGACCGGGATCTCGGCCTTCTCGACGTGATCGGCGCGGATATTACCCATACCACCGGCGATCATGATCGGCTTGTGGTAGCCACGGATCTCCGGGCCACGGGGCGAAGGTACGGTCTGCTCAAAGGTACGGAAGTAGCCGGTCAGATTGGGACGGCCGAATTCGTTGTTGAACGCAGCACCGCCCAGCGGGCCGTCGATCATGATCTGCAACGGGGTAACGATGCGACCCGGCTTGCCGTTGTCCTCTTCCCAGGGCTGTTCGAAGCCGGGGATACGCAGGTTGGATACGGTAAAGCCACTCAGACCCGCCTTGGGCTTGCCGCCACGGCCGGTTGCGCCTTCGTCGCGGATCTCGCCACCGGAGCCGGTGGAGGCACCGGAGAACGGGGCAATCGCGGTCGGGTGGTTGTGGGTCTCGACCTTCATCAGGATGTGGATCGGCTCCTGATGGGCGCGGTATTCACCGGTGCCCGGCTCGGGGAAGAAGCGACCACCGACAAAGCCTTCGATGACTGCGGCGTTGTCCTTGTACGCGGACAATACGCCTTCGCTGCGCATCTGGTAGGTGTTCTTGATCATGCCGAACAGGCTCTTGTCCTGAGCCTCGCCGTCGATATCCCAACTGGCGTTGAAGATCTTGTGGCGGCAGTGTTCGGAGTTGGCCTGGGCGAACATCATCAGCTCGACGTCAGTGGGGTTGCGACCCAGACCATTGAAGCTGTCGACCAGGTAGTCGATCTCATCGTCGGCCAGTGCCAGACCCAGCTCGATGTTGGCCTGCTCCAACGCAGCCTTGCCACCACCGATGATATCCACCCGGTTGAACGGCTTGGGTTCGGTGTGGTGGAACAGCTGCTCGGCAGCCTCGACTGTATTCAGTGCCTGCTCGGTCATGCGGTCATGCAGCAGCGCGGTCACCTGCTGCAGCTCGGCCGCGTTCAGCTCACCGCTGACGTAATAGGCAATGCCGCGCTCCAGCCGCTCGATCATCTTCAGGCCGCAGTTGTGGGCAATATCCGTGGCCTTGCTCGACCAGGGCGAGATGGTGCCGAAACGCGGTACCACCAGTACCAGACTGCCGTTGGTCTCTTCAGCCGCTACCGATGGGCCATACTTCAACAGACGGTTCAGTACCGCCTGATCCTGCTCGGACAGTTCACCGGTCAGATCGGCAAAGTGCATGAATTCGGCATACACTGCCTTTACACCGGGAACCTGCTGTTGCAGGCGTGCCAGCAGCTTGTTACGGCGGAAATCGGAAAGGACTGGGGCTCCACGCAGGATATGCATGTTGGTATCGGCCTCGGAGACTTGGAATAGTGGGAAAAGAAGGCGCATAGGATACCCCAGGTTGCGCCTTGGGGCCATCTTGCCCGACCGAACGAGCGATCAACCTCACGCTATTACACAGCCTGACAATCACGCCCTATTGCCGGTCAATGGATTTACCTATACTGAGGCCATGTCTCGAACCTGTCGTCGCCACCGTCTTGCCGCCCCCCTGGCGCTGTTGTGCTCGGTGCTGCTGGTTGCCTGCGAACAACCCAGCCGCCTTGAGCAACTGCGCGAGGATGGCACCCTGCGCGTGATCACCCGCAATACGCCGACCACCTACTACCAGGGACGACACGGCGACACCGGCCTGGAGTACGAGCTGAGCAGGCGCTTTGCCGACAGCCTGCAACTGGAGCTGGAAATGATCACCAGCCCGACGCTGGATGATCTGTATCAGCAACTGGTGGAGGGCAAGGGCCCGCATAT
>JAAYHO010000373.1 GCA_012735335.1 Gammaproteobacteria bacterium | reverse complement strand
GTTCCCTGAACACGAGCAGTCAGAATAGACCAGCGCATTTATCAGTCCAACCCCTGTTGGTCGGAATGCCATCATGCCGAGCAACTTTTGACCTGCATCAGCACGACACCGTCACAATTTGCATTACTCTAGGGGTAATAACCACAACCCGGGACAGTGAGAAATGAACCTCCAGCACATCATGGTGATCATCGATCCGACCAGTGAAACCGATCAGCCCTGCCTGCGCCGGGCGGAGAATCTGGCGCGACATTACCCCAATGCCCGCTTCACGCTGTTTCTGTGTGACTACATCCCCGCCCTGGATGGCGGCCTGCTGTTCAACAACGAGCTGCTCAGCGACGCGCGCAACAAACTGCTCGGCCACCGCGAGCAGTACCTGGACAAGCTGGCCACCGGCCTGCGCAGCCAGGGACATACCGTCAACACCATGGCGGTCTGGGGCAAGCGCTTCGAGCGGCACATCCTCAAGGCGATCCATGAGCAGCAGCCGGATGTGGTACTCAAGACCGGTCAGCACCATAGTCTGCTCAAGCGGCTGATGCTGAGCAACAGTGACTGGTTCCTGATCCGCTACTGTCCGGTGCCCCTGTGGCTGGTCAAGCAGCCGGAGTCCGAGCTGCAGAACATCTGTGCCAGTGTCGACCCGCTGCACGAAGCGGATCAGCCTGCCGCACTGGATCACAAGATCCTGCAGACTGCCCGGTCTCTGGCCGGCGTAACCGGTGCCAGCATCAAGGCCATCCACTGCTACAACCCGCTGCCGCATACCCTGGCCTTCGACACCGGGCTGGTAGTTGATTACGACGGCTATGCCGCGCAGATTCACCAGCACCATCAGAAAGCCTTTACCGAGTTCGCCGACAGCAATGGCCTGAGTGCGGACCAGCAGCACCTGCTGCGTGGCTATCCGGAGCAGAGCATTCCGGAGTTTGCCGCCGAGAATGGGGTGAACCTGCTGGTGCTGGGCGCGATTTCCCGCTCCCGGGTGGAAAGCGCCCTGATCGGGCATACCGCCGAGCGGCTGCTCGATGATGTGCCCTGCGATATGCTGATCATCAAGCCGGACGGTTTTGTCGACCCATCCCGCCCGAGCTGATCACCTGTCTGAGGCAGCTACCGACTGCTGGCACAGGCGGGTGATGGCGTCCCAGTCACCCGCCTCGACCAGCGCAGGGGGCACCATCCAGCTGCCCCCTACCGCCAGCACATTGGCCAGTGCCAGATAGGCAGGCAGCTTCTGCGGGTCTATGCCGCCGGTCGGGCAGAACTGCACGTCATGGAAGGGCCCGGCCAGCGCCTTGAGCAGGCTGACGCCGCCACAGACTTCCGCCGGAAACAGCTTGAAGCTGCGATAGCCCAGGCGATAACCGCGCATGATCTCCGAGGCCGTGGCTACTCCCGGTAGCAGCGGCGCCGGACTGTCCAACCCCAGGGTTAACAGCTCATCGGTACAGCCGGGGCTGACGATGAAACGCGCACCGGCATCCAGCACCGACTGGAACTGCCGACCGTCCAGCACCGTCCCGGCCCCGACACAGAGTTCCGGGCGCTGCTCGGCCAACAGGCGGATGGCCCCCAACCCCAAGGGCGTGCGCAGGGTCACTTCCAGATTGGTAATGCCTCCGGCGGCCAGCGCATCGACCAGTGGCAGTATGTCCCGCTGGCGTTGAATGCTCAGCACCGGCAGAATCCGCTGCTGTTGAAAGATACCGCTCAGCCTGTCGCTGCTGTCTGCCAATCTCATTACCTGTCCTGCTCCCCGGAGGGGCTGTAGAAAATATCCATGGGCGGCCGGAGGAAAGCCTCGATTGGCATCGCCCGCGCATCCTGCTGTTGCAGGGCCTGATCCAGCGTGCGGAGCTTGTTCTCACCGCTGATCACCAGCAATTGTACCCCGGCAGTGCAAATTGCCCGTGCGGTCATGCTCAGCCGTGCCAGCCGTTCACCCTCGGCGGGTACCGCAATACACAGCGGCCCGGCCTGCGGTGACAGGTAGTCATCCAGCCCGGGCATATCGGGGAACAGCGAAGCGGTATGGCCATCTTCGCCCATACCCAGTACCACCACATCCAGTGGCAGCAGCGCTTCGAGCATGGCCCCGGCGGTGTCCGCATCTGCCGCCAGCTCCTGCCCCCGGTACAGCGGCAGCCAGCTGGCTCGCTGCAGCACACCGGGCATGCAGCGCTGGATCAGCCCGGCATTGCTCTGCGGATCATCGGCCGGCACCCAGCGCTCATCCACCAGGGTGATGCTGACCTGCTCCCAGGCCAGACTGGACTGCTCCAGCTGACGCAGGAACAGCGCTGGGCCCCGTCCACCGGACAACGCCAGGCTGGCCCGCCCGCGCTGATCAATGGCCCGCTGCAAGGTCTCGACAATATGCGCCGCCACGGCAACCGCCTGCTGCTGCGGGCTGGCGTGGCGATACCAGCCCAGCCTGCGCTCGCGGATCTGTGCTTCACTCATGCTTCACCTCCATCAGCCTGGATCAGACTCTCAGTAAAACAACTGGCGCCCTGCTCTGCCGAGCTGGCCTGCTGACGGGCAAAGGCAAACAGCTCCCGACCCCAGCCCCGGCGCACCGGCTCGGACGACCGGGCCGGAGTGCGGGCCTGCCATTCGGCGTCCGGCACCCTGACCTGCAGGGTACCGCTGCGGGCATCCAGTTCCAGCCAGTCGCCATCGCGCAGGCGAGCCAGCGGTCCGCCTGCCTGGGCTTCCGGGCTGACATGGATGACCGCAGGCACCTTGCCCGAAGCACCGGACATGCGCCCGTCGGTGACCAGCGCCACCCGTTGCCCACGGTCCTGCAGGATACCCAGATAAGGTGTCAGCTTGTGCAGTTCCGGCATGCCATTGGCTGCGGGGCCCTGAAAACGCACCACGGCGATCAGATCGCCCTGCAGCTCATTGTTGTCGAAGGCCTGCATCAGGGCCTGCTGGCTGTCGAATATCCGACAGGGCGCGGCGACCTGCCAGTGCTCCGGGCTGACCGCCGAGACCTTGATCACCCCGCGCCCCAGATTGCCCTGCATGACCCGCAGCCCACCATCGGCGCGAAATGGCCGGGCATGCCCGCGCAGGATGCTTTCATCCAGGCTGGCGGTGGGCCCATCGCGCCACACCAGCCGCCCCTGCTCCAGCCACGGCTCGCGGGTGTACTGCTGCAGCCCCGGTCCGAGAATGGTATTGACCTCTTCGTGCAGCAGCCCCGCCTCCAGCAACTGACGGAACAGCCAGGCACTGCCACCGGCGGCCTGAAAGTGGTTCACATCGGCCTGACCGTTGGGGTAGATACGCGCCAGCGTCGGCACCACCTCCGACAACAGGCTCATGTCGTCCCAGTTCAACTGCAGACCCGCACATTGGCCGATCGCCACCAGGTGCAGGGTCAGGTTGGTCGAGCCGCCGGTGGCCAGCAGCATCACCAGCGCATTGATCAGCGCCCGCTCATCGAGAATCGAGGCCATGCTGCCCTGCCCCGCCCGGGCCAGGCTGGCGGCCTGCTCGGCGGCGGCCACGGTCAGCGCATCGCGCAATGGCGTGCCCGGGTTGATGAAGGAGGCACCGGGCAACTGCAGCCCCATCGCCTCCAGCAGCAGCTGGTTGGTGTTGGCCGTGCCGTAGAAGGTGCAGGTACCCGGCGCATGGTAGGCACTGCTCTCCGCATCCAGCAGCTCCTCGCGACTGGCCAGGCCTTCGGCGTAACGCTGACGCACCTCGGCCTTGGCGCTGTTGGACAGCCCCGAGGGCATGGGTCCGGCGGGAACGAACAGCACCGGCAGATAACCGAAGCGCAGCGCGCCCATCAGCAACCCCGGCACTATCTTGTCGCAGATGCCCAGGCACAGGGCCGCGTCGAACATGTTGTGGGACAGGGCAATGGCAGTGCCCATGGCGATCACATCCCGACTGACCAGCGACAGCTCCATGCCCGGCTCACCCTGGGTAATGCCATCGCACATCGCCGGTACGCCACCGGCCACCTGCCCGGTAGCACCGATGGCGCGCAGCGCCTGGCGGATCTGTTCGGGAAAGTCCTCGTAGGGCTGGTGGGCGGAGAGCATGTCGTTGTAGGCGCTGACCATGCCCACATTCACCTCATCGGGCAGCCGCAGCAGTTGCTTGTCCCCCGCCGGGCAGGCGGCCATACCATGGGCCAGGTTGCTGCAGGACAGATCCCGTCGGCCCCGGGGCCGGGCTGCGGCCTCGGCCATCTGTTGCAGATAGGCGGCCCGGGACACTCGACTGCGCTGACGCAGACGCTCGGTTACCTCGATCAACCGGGGATGCATGTAAAATCCTCCTCATGAGCCAACCTCGGGTCGGCTTCTGCCTGTCATAACCAGCGGATATCATCTATTGTAAGCCACCGAAATATCACACAAAGGGAAAAACCCAATATGACCCTGCGCCGTACCAAGATTGTCGCCACCCTCGGACCTGCCAGCAGCACCCCGGAACGTATCGAAGCCCTGATCAAGGCGGGCATGAACGTGGCCCGCCTGAACTTTTCCCACGGCACCCACGACGAACACCGCGAGCGGGCCCGACTGGTACGTGAGATAGCGGCAGACCTGGGCGTGCATGTAGCCCTGCTCGGTGACCTGCAGGGTCCGAAAATCCGCATTGCCCGCTTTACCGAAGGCAAGATTCAGCTGGAGGTCGGCGACCGCTTCCGCCTGTCCACCACCCACCCGCTGGATGAAGGCACCCAGGAAGTCGTCGGCATCGACTACCCGGCGCTGGTTACCGACTGCCGGGCCGGTGACGAACTGCTGCTGGATGATGGCCGCATTGTACTGCGCATCGATGCCATTGCCGACGGCGAGGCCCGCTGCACGGTAACCGCCGGCGGTGCCCTGTCCAACCACAAGGGTATCAACCGCCGGGGCGGCGGTCTGTCCGCAGGGGCGCTGACCGAGAAGGACCATGCCGATATAGTGCTGGCCGCCGAGCTGGAAATGGAATACGTGGCAGTGTCCTTCCCCCGCGACGCCAAGGATATGGATCAGGCGCGCAAACTGCTGCGCGACGCCGAGTCCCAGGCCTGGCTGGTCGCCAAGATCGAACGGGCCGAAGCAGTAGCCGACGAGGCTGCGCTGGACGGTCTGATCGATGCCAGTGACGCGGTGATGGTCGCCCGGGGTGATCTGGGTGTGGAAATCGGCGATGCCGAGCTGGTCGGCATCCAGAAAACCATCATTGACCGCTCGCGACGCAAGAACAAGGCGGTGATCACCGCCACGCAGATGATGGAGTCGATGATCAGCAGCCCGCTGCCGACCCGCGCCGAGGTCTCCGACGTGGCCAACGCCGCGCTGGACTACACCGATGCGGTGATGCTGTCCGGCGAATCCGCCGCCGGTGACTTCCCGGTAGAAGCAGTCGCCGCCATGCACCGGGTGTGCCTGGGTGCGGAAAAGCATCCCACCAGCCAGCAATCCGGCCACCGCCTGCACATCCCCTTCGGTCGCTGCGATGAAACCATCGCCCTGTCGGCCATGTATGCCGCCAACCACTTCCCAGGCGTGACTGCGGTCATCAGTCTGACCGAAAGCGGCTATACCCCGATGGTCATGTCCCGTATCCGCTCGCACCTGCCGATCTTCGCCCTGTCACCGAACCGGCTGACCCTGGGCCGGGTAGCGCTGATGCGCGGTGTGCACAGCATCGAGTTCAACCCCGCCGACCTGCCCTCCAGCGACGTCAACCAGCGGGCCATCGAAGCGCTGGTCAGTCGTGGCCACGTCAAGAGCGGGGACTGGGTGATCATTACCAAGGGCGATGTATACAACTCCCGTGGCGGCACCAACTCGATGAAGCTGCTGCAGGTGAGTGAGCAGATAGTCTGACCCTGCTCGCCCCCGTCATTGCGAGGAGCGCAGCG
>JAAYHO010000372.1 GCA_012735335.1 Gammaproteobacteria bacterium | reverse complement strand
TGTCCGGTGGTATCGACTCGGCATTGAGCATGGCCGTGGCGGTGGATGCGCTGGGTGCCGAGCGGGTCGAGGCGGTGATGATGCCCTACCACTACACTGCCGAAATCAGCATCCACGACGCCGCTGAGCAGGCGACTACCCAGGGTGTTGCCTACCGCGCGCTGCCGATTGCGCCCATGGTGGAAAAGTTCATGGAGACCCTGGCCCCGGTGTTCGAAGGCACTGCCCGGGATACCACCGAGGAGAACCTGCAGGCGCGCTGCCGTGCGGTGCTGTTGATGGCACTGTCGAACAAGACTGGTGCGCTGGTGCTGACCACCAGCAACAAGAGCGAGTCGGCGGTGGGCTATTCCACCCTGTACGGTGATATGGCCGGGGGCTTCTGTGTGCTCAAGGATGTGCCCAAGACCATGGTCTACCGACTGGCCGAGTACCGTAACAGTCTGGGCCTGGTGATTCCCCAGCGGGTCATCGACCGTCCGCCGTCAGCTGAGCTGGCGCCGGGGCAGAAGGACGAGGACTCGCTGCCGCCCTATCCGGTGCTGGACGAGATACTGCGGCTGTATGTGGAGCAGGATCAGTCTGCGACGGAAATTGTTGCCGCCGGGTTCGAGGAAGTGCTGGTGCATCGGGTGCTGGCGATGGTCGATCGTAACGAGTACAAACGCCGTCAGGCGCCGATCGGGCCAAGGGTGACCCAGCGCAGCTTCGGCCGCGACCGGCGGTTGCCGATTACCGCGAAGTGGGCGATAGAGGGTTAGGGAGGCAGCAGCGCCTTGGGGGTGTAGCGCTCCTGCGCTACGCCAGCAATCCGGGAATCCCGGTCGGCGAGCAGGCGCTCGCCAACCCCAGAGGGGTAGGGAGTCAGCCGCGCCTTGGGGGTGTAGCGCTCCCGCGCTACGCCAGCAGTCCGGGAATCCCGGTCGGCGAGCAGGCGCTCGCCAACCCCGGATCTTCGGACTGTTGTGATTTAGTCAAACAACCCGAAGGTCAACCGGCTCCAGATCGAGCGCTTGGGCGCTTCTTCATGCTGCGGCGCGCGGATGTCCCGGGGCAGGGCGGCGACGGCGTTCTGGTACTGCAGCTCCATCTCCCGCTCCATCTGCGTCTCGCGGTTCATGGACGGTGGGGTCAGTACCTTGTCCAGCAGACCCACGGTCATAGATTCGATCCAGCCAGCGTCCCGTTGGGCAGGCTCCACATGGTGGCGGAACTCGCCATCCTTCAGGCTGGGATGCTCGGGGTAGTTGGTCTGCAGAGTCAGCAGGGCGCTGTCCGCCAGGTCATCCATGGCCAGACGGCGGTAGCCTTCGACCATCAGCGCCAGGCCATCAGCCACCGCCGGGGTCTGCTGGAAGTTCTCGACGATATAGCGGCCGCGGTTGGTGGCTGCCACATAGGCACCACGCTTGAGATAGTAGTGACCGACGTGGGCGTCATAGCTGGCCAGCAGGTTGCGCAGGTAGACCATGCGCAGACGCGCGTCGGGGGCGTAGCGGCTGTTTGGGTAACGGCTGACCAGTTGCGCGAACTCGTTGAACGAGTCCCGCGCTGCACCGGGGTCGCGGCGGGTCATGTCCAGCGGCAGGAAGCGTTCGAGAATGCCCCGGTCCCGGGTAAAGGAGGTCATGCCGCGCATGTAGTAGGCATAGTCCACATCCGGATGCTGGGGATGCAGGCGGATAAAGCGATCCGCCGAGGATTTGGCCGCTTCCAGTTCATGGTTCTGGTAGTAGGCATAGATCAGCTCCAGCTGCGCCTGCTCGGCGTAACGCCCGAACGGGTAGCGCGATTCCAGCGCCCGCAGCGAGTCGATTGCCAGGCTGTAGCTGTTGGCTTCCAGGTTCTTCTGCGCCAGTGCATAGAGTTCGGATTCGCTGAGCGACTCGTCCAGCACGGTCGCCTTGTTCGAGCAGGCTGCCAGCAGTACCAATACACTTGCCAGCAGTAGATGTTTTATCGACATATATAGACATCCGGAGGGACGACCTCGCGCTGTTGCCCTGGCAGCCGTCCTGTTATAGTTGGATCCCGTTGTCGGGCACCTCATGCGCCTGACAAAGAAGCCGTATTTAACCACAGCGTCGAGCCGAAACCAAAAGGGATTGAGTGTCATCTCTGCGCCTCGGCGCCCGCCAGCGAGCCATTGATGTCAGAACGAATCCGCATGTCTGCAACCGTCACCCTTGAATGCAGTGGTCAACGCCTTGACCAGGTGGCAGCCCAATTGTTCCCCAGCCATTCCCGTTCCCGGCTGCAGGGCTGGATCAAGGATGGCAGCCTGCTGGTGGACGGCAAGCAGATTCGGCCACGGGATATCCTCTACGGCGGCGAATTGCTGGAACTGGATGCCGAGCGGGAAGTGCAGGGCGACTGGCAGCCGGAAGACATCAAGCTGGATATCGTCTATGAAGACCACGCGCTGTTGGTGATCAACAAGCCCGCCGGGCTGGTAGTGCATCCGGCGGCTGGGCATCAGGATGGCACCCTGCTCAACGCCCTGTTGCACCACGCTCCGGAACTGGCCCAGGTGCCCCGGGCAGGCATCGTGCACCGGCTGGACAAGGACACCACCGGGCTGATGGTGGTGGCCAAGACCCTGGAGGCGCAGACCGATCTGGTCATCCAGCTGCAGAACCGCACCGTGGGTCGCGAATATGAGTGCGTGGTGGTCGGGGTGATGACCGCCGGTGGCAAGGTGGATGAGCCCATCGCCCGGCACGGCAGCAACCGGCAGAAGATGGCTGTGGTGGCCGGAGGCAAACCGGCGATCAGCCATTACCGGGTGATCAGCCGCTTCCGCGCCCACACCCATGTTAAGGTCAAGCTGGAAACCGGCCGTACCCACCAGATCCGGGTGCACATGAGTCATATCCACTTCCCGCTGGTGGGGGATCAGACCTACGGTGGGCGGCTGCGGATTCCGCCGGGTGCCTCGCCGGAGCTGCTGGCCATGCTGCGCAGCTTTCCGCGTCAGGCCTTGCACGCCCGGCGTCTGGAGCTGGAACACCCGGATGATAATCGGCCGATGCGCTGGGAAGCGCCTCTGCCCCAGGACATGATTGATCTGTTGGCGCTGTTACGCGCGGATGGTGAATTGGAAGAATGAAGGATTTCTGGTTGACGGCCGACTGGCCAGCGCCCGAATGGGTCAAGACCTGTGTGACTACCCGTCAGGATGGTTGCAGTCAGGGGCGTTTCAAGGGGTTCAATCTGGGCGCCCATGTAGGGGATGATCCCCATCATGTGTTGGCCAACCGCGCCGAGCTGGCGCGCAAGCTCGGCTGCCGCGTGGCCTGGCTGGAGCAGACCCACAGTACCGATGTGGTTGAGGCCGCGCCCGGGCAGGTGGAGGAGGCTGACGCCAGCTGGACCGCTGACACTGATGTGGCCTGCGCGATAATGACCGCCGACTGCCTGCCGGTGCTGTTCTGCGACCGGGCCGGCACCCGGGTGGCCGCTGCCCATGCCGGATGGCGCGGGCTGGCGGCGGGCATTCTGGAGAATACCGTGACCACCCTGGGTGTACCGGCGCACGAGCTGCTGGTCTGGCTGGGCCCGGCCATCGGCCCGGAGGAGTTCGAGGTCGGCCCCGAGGTCAAGGATATCTTCGGCAGTGCCGCTGCTGCCGAATGCTTCAAACCTTCGCCGCGACCTGATCACTATCTGGCGGATATCTACCAACTGGCCCGGCTGCGACTGCAGGCCATGGGCGTTGATGCCATCTATGGTGGCGGCCTGTGTACCGTGCGCGACTCGGTACGTTTCTATTCCTACCGTCGGGATGGGCAGACCGGGCGCTTTGCCTCGCTGATCTGGCGCGACTCGACAAAAAATTGACACTTATCAGTGTCTGACCCCTTGAAAGCAGGATAATCATCCTTATCTATCATTCATCTCATATGAATTCTGATAAGGATGGATACTCATGCGTATCGACCGTCTCACAAGCACTCTGCAGGTGGCCCTGTCCGATGCCCAGTCCATGGCTGTGGGCCGGGATCACAACCAGATCGACCCGCTGCACCTGATGCTGGCGCTGATCGAGCAACAACAGGGCTCGGTCAGACCCCTGCTGATGCAGGTCGGTTTTGACGTCAACGGCCTGCGCCAGGAACTGGGCAAGGCCATCGACGAGCTGCCGACCATCAGCAATCCGACCGGGGATATCAATGTGTCCCAGGATCTGGCGCGCCTGCTGAACAAGGCCGACGCACTGGCGCAGAAGCGCGGTGACCAGTTCATTTCCAGCGAGCTGGTACTGCTCGCAGCTATGGACCAGAACACCCGGCTGGGCAAGCTGCTGCTGGCCCAGGGGGTGTCCGCCAAGGCCCTTGAAACCGCCATCGACAACCTGCGTGGAGGCGAAACCGTGACCGATGCCAATGCTGAAGAGTCCCGCCAGGCGCTGGACAAGTACACCGTCGACCTGACCAGAAAGGCCGAGGAAGGCAAGCTCGACCCGGTGATCGGCCGGGACGACGAGATCCGCCGTACTGTGCAGGTGTTGCAGCGCCGCACCAAGAACAACCCGGTACTGATTGGTGAGCCCGGTGTGGGCAAGACCGCCATCGTTGAGGGGCTGGCCCAGCGCATCATCAATGGCGAAGTGCCGGATGGGCTCAAGGGCAAGCGCCTGCTGTCACTGGACATGGGCTCGCTGATTGCCGGTGCCAAGTTCCGCGGTGAGTTCGAGGAGCGCCTGAAAGCGGTGCTCAATGAGCTGAGCAAGCAGGAAGGGCAGATCATCCTGTTCATCGACGAGCTGCACACCATGGTGGGTGCGGGCAAGGCCGAGGGCGCGATGGATGCGGGCAACATGCTCAAACCGGCGCTGGCCCGGGGTGAGCTGCACTGTGTGGGCGCAACCACGCTGGATGAGTACCGCCAGTACATCGAGAAGGACGCGGCGCTGGAGCGGCGCTTCCAGAAGGTGCAGGTGGACGAGCCCAGCGAAGAGGACACCATCGCCATCCTGCGTGGCCTCAAGGAGCGCTATGAAGTGCACCACAAGGTGGCGATCACCGATGGCGCCATCATCGCGGCGGCCAAGCTGTCGCACCGCTACATCACCGACCGTCAGCTGCCGGACAAGGCCATCGACCTGATCGACGAGGCAGCCAGCCGCATCCGCATGGAGATCGACTCCAAGCCGGAGGAGCTGGACCGTCTGGATCGTCGCCTGATTCAGCTCAAGGTCGAGCAGGAGGCACTGAAGAAGGAAGACGACGAGGCCGCGCTCAAGCGGCTGGAGAAACTCAAGGAAGATATCGCCCGCATCGAGAAGGAATACGCCGATCTGGAGGAAATCTGGAAGGCCGAGAAGGCCGAAGTGCAGGGCGCCGGGCAGTTGCAGGAGAAGATCGAGCAGGCGCGTGCCGAGCTGGAAGCCGCACGGCGCAAGGGTGATCTGGCGCGCATGGCCGAGCTGCAGTACGGCATTATCCCGGATCTGGAGCGCAGCCTGCAGATGGTCGACCAGCACAGCAAGACCGAGAACCAGTTGCTGCGTACCAAGGTGACCGACGAAGAAATTGCCGAGGTGGTTTCCAAGTGGACCGGCATCCCGGTGTCGAAGATGCTCGAAGGTGAACGCGACAAGCTGCTGCGTATGGAGGATGAGCTGCACAAGCGGGTGATCGGTCAACACGAGGCGGTGGTGGCGGTGTCCAACGCGGTGCGCCGTTCCCGGGCCGGGCTGTCCGACCCGAACCGCCCCAGCGGCTCCTTCCTGTTCCTCGGCCCGACCGGGGTGGGCAAGACCGAACTGTGCAAGGCACTGGCCGAATTCCTGTTCGACACCGAAGAGGCCATGGTGCGCATCGACATGTCCGAGTTCATGGAGAAGCACTCCGTGGCCCGGCTGATCGGCGCGCCCCCGGGTTACGTCGGTTACGAGGAGGGCGGTTATCTCACCGAAGCGGTACGCCGCAAGCCCTACTCGGTGATCCTGATGGACGAGGTGGAGAAGGCCCACCCGG
>JAAYHO010000371.1 GCA_012735335.1 Gammaproteobacteria bacterium | reverse complement strand
CTGACCGGTGACGCCTCGCTGGGCAAGCGCCCGATGGGACGGGTAGCCAACCCCCTGCGGGAGATGGGCGCCACTATCGACACCGCCGAGGGTGGCCGTCCGCCGCTGGTGATCAAGGGCGGCGAAAGCCAGCTCAAGGGCATGGACTATGTCATGCCCATGGCCAGCGCCCAGGTCAAATCCTGCATGCTGCTGGCAGGTCTGTATGCCGAGGGCGCGACCTCGGTTACCGAGCCGGCGCCGACCCGTGACCATACCGAGCGCATGCTCAAGGGCTTCGGCTATCCGGTACAGGTGGAAGGAGCGAGGGTCTCCATCGAGCCCGGCCACAAGCTGACCGGCTGCAAGATCGACGTCCCGGCGGATATCTCCTCGGCGGCCTTCTTCATGGTCGCCGCCAGTATTGCCGAAGGTTCGGACCTGACCCTGGAGCACGTCGGGATCAACCCGACCCGTATCGGTGTGGTCAACATCCTGCGCGCCATGGGTGCCGATATCACCCTGAGCAACGAGCGTGAAGTGGGTGGCGAGCCGGTGGCCGATATCCGTGTGCGTTACGCACCGCTCAAGGGCATCGAGATTCCCGAGGATCAGGTGCCGCTGGCAATCGACGAGTTCCCGGTGCTGTTCATTGCTGCTGCCTGCGCTGAAGGGCGTACCGTGCTGCGCGGTGCCGAGGAGTTGCGGGTCAAGGAGTCCGACCGCATCCAGGTCATGGCTGATGGTCTGCAGCAGCTGGGCATCAAGGCCGAGCCGACCCCGGATGGCATCATCATCGAGGGCGGCGTAATGGGCGGTGCCACCGTGGACAGTCACATGGACCACCGTATCGCCATGTCTTTTGCCGTGGCCTCGCTGCGCGCCACGCAGGATATCCACATCACAGACTGCATCCATGTGGCCACCTCCTTCCCCGGTTTTATCGAGTTGTCCAGTTCGGTGGGCCTGAACATCCGTCAGGAGGGTGAGGCGTGAGCGAGCAAGGGGTACCGGTCATCACCATCGATGGCCCCGGCGGCTCAGGCAAGGGCACGCTGGCGGGCATGCTGGCAGCGCGGCTGGGCTGGCACCTGCTGGATTCCGGTGCGCTGTACCGGTTGCTGGCCCTGGCTGCACACAACCACGGTGCCGACCTGACCAACGAGGAAATGCTGACCGGTCTGGCTGCCCATCTGGACGTGCAGTTCATTGCCGCCGAAGGTGATCAGGAGCAGCGTACCGTGCTCGAAGGCGAAGATGTCAGCCGTGCCATTCGTACTGAAACCATCGGTGCCGGAGCATCCCGGGTGGCTGCGCTGCCCGCGGTGCGCCAGGCGTTGCTGGCCCGGCAGCAGGCGTTCCGGGAAATGCCCGGACTGGTAGCTGATGGGCGTGATATGGGTACCGTGGTGTTCCCCGATGCCCAGTTGAAGATATTTCTGACCGCAAGCCCGGAAATTCGCGCCGAACGGCGCTATCGGCAGTTGCTGGAAAAGGGCGAAACTGCTAGTCTTGCCGGTCTTCTCGATGAGATCAATGCCAGGGACGAAAGGGATATGAACCGCAGCATAGCGCCATTACGGCCAGCTGAGGACGCCATCCTGATCGATTCCTCGCACATGAGCATCGAAAATGTACTTGAGACAGTGCAGGCGGAGGCGCGCAAGCGCAACCTACTGGGCTGATCAGGCGAATCCTTTACCGGGTAACCAGCAACACCGGTAGGGGTATTACTTTAATCAACCCACGCAAGCTGGTGGCGTGGCGGGTACGTGGCTGCAGGGCGCGCGATGTTGGCGGCCAGGCGGTAGCGGCCTTTATATATATCTACAGGAATCCAAATGAGCGAAAGCTTTGCCGAACTTTTTGAAGAAAGCCTGAAAACCCTTGATATGGAGCCAGGCTCCATCATCACCGGTATCGTTGTGGACATCGACTCTGACTGGGTCACCGTTCACGCCGGCCTGAAATCCGAGGGTGTCATTCCACGTGAGCAGTTCCTGGACGACCAGGGTGAACTGACCATCAACGTGGGTGATGAGGTACACGTTGCACTGGACGCCGTCGAAGACGGTTTCGGTGAGACCAAACTGTCCCGTGAGAAGGCCAAACGCGCCGAATCCTGGAAAGTCCTCGAAGCAGCTTTCGCCGCAGAAGAAATCGTCAAGGGTGTCATCAACGGCAAGGTCAAGGGTGGCTTTACCGTCG
>JAAYHO010000370.1 GCA_012735335.1 Gammaproteobacteria bacterium | reverse complement strand
TTGCCGCTGGCCTGCTGGGGCGCAAGACCGGCCAGGGCTTCTACCGCTACGAGGACGGCCAGAAGATAGAGCAACCCGAGCCCGCCGCTGAAAGCGTACTGCTCAACCGGCCCTACTGGCTGCAGAGTGATGATGCTGCCCTGCGCACTCAGGTCGCCCAGGTACTGGCCAGCGCCGGAGCCACTCTGGAAAGCGGTGAACAGCCCTCCGCCGAGGCCATCTGCCTGATCACGCCGCTGGGTGAAGACTGCACGGCCGCCGTGAGCCGCCTCGGCCTGCCCGCCGAGCGCACCCTGGCGCTGGACAGCTTTGCCGACTGGGACAAGCGCCGCACCCTGATGCGCCAGCCCGCCGCTGCTGCCGATGTTGTCGCCCAGGCCCGTCAGGCGCTGGCTGCTGACGGCGTGCCGGTGGAAGTGATCAATGATTCCCCGGGCTTCGTCATCCAGCGGCTGATCGCCAGTGTGGTCAACCTCGGTACCGAGATTGCCCAGAAGGGCATTGCCACTCCGGAGACCCTGGATCGTGCCATCCAGCTGGCCCTGGGTTACCCGAAAGGCCCGCTGGCCTTTGGTGAGCACTATGGCAAGCAGGCCATTCTCACCGTGCTGAACAATATGCAGGCGGTCTACGGCGAGCCCCGCTACCGCCCCAGCCCCTGGCTGCGCCGCCGCGTCCAGCTGGATCTGCCCCTGACCACCCCCGACTTCCAGGAGTAATCTGATGACTGCCTATATCTATGATGGTTTGCGTTCCCCCTTCGGCCGCCACGCCGGTGCCCTGGCACCGGTGCGCCCGGACGACCTGCTGGCCGAGGTGATCCGCGCCGTGGTCACCCGCAACCCCTTTGCCGGTGAGGACTACGAGGACGTGGTCATGGGTAATACCAACCAGGCCGGTGAAGATGCCCGCAACCTGGCCCGCCATGCCGGTCTGCTGGCCGGCCTGCCGCAGGAAGTGGCAGGCGTGACGGTCAACCGCCTGTGTGGCTCCGGTCTGGCCGCCATCCTCGATGCCGCCCGGGCGGTCAAGGCCGGTGAAGGTGAGCTGTTCGTCGCCGGTGGCGCGGAAAGCATGAGCCGTGCGCCCTTCGTCATCGCCAAGAGCGAGAGCCCTTTCTCCCGCGATTTCCGCGCCTTCGACAGCACCATAGGCGCACGCTTCCCCAATCCCAAGGTGGAGAAGCAGTACGGTGACGACACCATGCCGCAGACCGCCGACAACGTCGCCGCCGAGCTGGGCATCACCCGCGAAGAAGCCGACACCTACGCCGCGCGCAGCCAGGCACTGTACGAGCAGGCCCGCACTGAAGGCTTCTTTGCCGAGGAAATCCACCCGATCGAAGTGCCCCAGGGCCGCAAGAAGCCGAACAAGCTGGTCGATCAGGACGAACATCCGCGCCCATCCAGCGACATGGCTGCCCTGTCCGGCCTGCGCCCGCTGTTTGGGGGTGGCGTGGTCACCGCCGGCAACGCCTCTGGCGTCAACGATGGCGCTGCCGCGCTGATCATCGGCAGCGAGGCCATCGGTAAGAAATATGGCGTCAAACCCCGTGGCCGCATCCTTGCCGGCGCGGTATCCGGTGTCGCGCCGCGGGTCATGGGCCTGGGCCCGGTCGAGGCGTGCAAGAAAGCCCTCAGCCGTGCCGGTCTGACGCTGGACGACATGGACGTGATCGAGATCAACGAGGCCTTCGCCGTCCAGGTACTGGGTTGCGCCAAGCAGCTG